>NZ_JAPEOK010000003.1 GCF_026341515.1 Streptomyces sp. NBC_00878
CGTCGAAGACCAGCGCCACCAGATCCGCGTCTCGGTAGAGGTAGACCAACTCCTCTTCCACGTAGCGGTAGTTGACGTTGACCGGCACGATCCGCGCCTTGAGGCAGCCGAGGACGGTCTGCAGGTACTCGATGCCGTTGTAGAGGTGCAGCCCGAGATGCTCACCAGGGCGTATGCCGCTGTCGATCAGGTGGTGCGCGATGCGGTTGGCCGCCGCGTCCAGCTCGGCGTAGGTGAGGCGGCGCTCCGCGCCCGTGCCGGGGTGGTCGATGTAGACGAGTGCCTCGCGGTCGGGGACCACGTCGACGACCGACTCGAACAGGTCGGCAAGGTTGTACTCCACCGCTCCTCCTGACCCCGGCAAGCATCGACGAATGGACGTGCGTCATCGCTTCGCCGGTCATCAGAGCAAAGGCCGCCACAACTGTGAAGGGTCCGCGCAGAAGAAATCTGACTGTCTGTCAGAAAACCCTTGAACTGGTCCCTCCCCTCCTGCAACCTGTTCTCGTTCCTGAGACGGGAGGACGGCAATGGGTGGGACGGAACACCTCACCGTGCAGCGCGAAGGCGCCACACTGGTGCTCACGCTCAACAGGCCCGAGGCCAAGAACGCGCTCTCGCTGCCGATGCTGGTCGGCCTGCACGACGGCTGGGTCGAGGCGGACGAGGACGACGCCGTCCGCTCGATCGTCCTCACCGGCGCGGGCGGCGCGTTCTGCGCGGGCATGGACCTCAAGGCCCTCGCGGGCAAGGGGATGGAGGGTCAGCAGTACCGGGACCGCCTCAAGGCCGACCCCGATCTGCACTGGAAGGCGATGCTGCGCCACCACCGGCCGCGCAAACCCGTGATCGCCGCGGTGGAGGGCCACTGCGTGGCCGGCGGTACCGAGATCCTCCAGGGGACCGACATCCGGGTCGCGGGGGAGTCCGCCACGTTCGGGCTCTTCGAGGTGAAGCGCGGCCTGTTCCCGATCGGCGGCTCGACGGTCCGGCTCCAGCGGCAGATCCCGCGGACGCACGCGCTGGAGATGCTGCTCACCGGCCGTCCGTACTCGGCACGGGAGGCCGCCGGCATCGGTCTGATCGGGCATGTGGTCCCCGACGGGACGGCCCTGGAGAAGGCCCTCGCCATCGCCGGGCAGATCAACGCCTGTGGTCCGCTCGCCGTCGAGGCCGTCAAGGCGTCGGTGTACGAGACCGCCGAGATGACGGAGGCGGACGGGCTTGCGGCCGAGCTGAAGAGGGGGTGGCCGATCTTCGATACGGCCGATGCGAAGGAGGGGTCCAAGGCCTTCGCGGAGAAGCGGCCGGCGGTGTATCGGCGGGAGTGAACTCCGCTGGGGGCCGGCTCATGGCTGCGGGTTCGTCGTGGCTGGTCGCGCCCACGATGGGGGTCCCCCCGTTCGAGCGAAGCCGAGAGTGGGGGAGGAGCCGCATATCGAACACAGCCCCGCGTCCCTGAGGGCGCCCGTCGTAGCCGCAAGTGCCACAGCCCCGCGTCCCTTGAGGAGACCCCGTGCCTGAAGTTCTCAAAGCTCCCCTGGTTGTCGAGTTTCCCTTCACTCGTTCCCTCGGCCCCGTCCAGAGCGCGTTTCTCACCGGCCTGCGGGAGCGTGTCGTGCTCGGGGTGAAGACCGGTGACGGGCAGACGTTGGTCCCGCCCGTCGAGTACGACCCCGTCACCTCCGAGGAGCTCGGTGAGCTGGTCGAGGTGGCGTCCACCGGGACCGTCAGCACCTGGGCCTGGAACCACGAGCCGCGTCGCGGGCAGCCTCTCGACACGCCCTTCGCCTGGGTCCTGGTGCGGTTGGACGGCGCCGACACCGCCCTGCTGCACGCCCTCGACGCCCCGGGCCCCGACGCCGTACGTACCGGGATGCGGGTCCGCGTCCGGTGGGCCGAGGAACGGTCGGGTGCCATTACGGACATCGCCTGTTTCGAACCGTACGACGGTGGACCCGCCGAACTGACCGGCAGCGACGGTCGGTTCGAGGACATGGTGACCGGCATCGTCGCTCCCGCCCGCCTCGACTACACCTACTCGCCCGGCCGTGCCCAGTCCCGCTACATCGAGGCGCTCGCCGACCGCCGGGCCGTGGGCGAGCGCTGCCCGTCCTGCCGCAAGGTGTACGTCCCGCCGAGGGGTGCGTGCCCCACATGTGGTGTGGCCACATTGGAACAGGTCGAGGTGGGGCCTCGCGGCACAGTGACGACGTACTGCATCGTCAACATCAAGGCGAAGAACCTCGACATCGAAGTGCCCTACGTCTACGGGCACATAGCCCTGGACGGCGCCGACCTCGCCCTGCACGGCCGTATCGGCGGCATCCCCTACGACCAGGTGCGGATGGGCCTGCGCGTCGAACCGGTGTGGTCGGAAGGGGGCCGGTTCCCCGACCACTACCGGCCCACCGGCGAACCCGACGCGGACTACGAGACGTACAAGGAGCTGGTGTAGATGCCCGCGCCGAGGCCGCAGAGGGACATCGCCGTCGTCGCCTTCGCGCAGACCGACCATCTGCGCACCAGCGACGAGCTCTCCGAGGTGGAGATGCTCATGCCGGTCCTGCACGAGGTCCTGGACCGGACCGGGCTCAGGACCAGCGACATCGGTTTCACCTGCTCCGGCTCCACGGACTATCTCGCGGGCCGCGCCTTCTCCTTCACGATGGCGCTCGACGGCGTCGGCGCCTGGCCGCCGATCTCCGAGTCGCACGTGGAGATGGACGGGGCATGGGCGCTGTACGAGGCCTGGACGAAGCTCCTGACCGGCGAGGCCGACACCGCGCTCGTGTACGCGTACGGCAAGTCGTCCCCCGGCTCCGTGCGCGACGTACTGACCCGGCAGCTCGACCCGTACTACGTGGCGCCCCTGTGGCCGGACTCCATAGCCCTGGCCGCTCTCCAGGCGCAGGTCCTCATCGACGCCGGCGACACGGACGAGCCCGCGCTGGCCGCCGTCGCCGCCCGCAGCCGTGCCTCGGCCGCGGGCAACTCCCATGCTCAGCTGAGGGGTTCGGTGCCGCGAGGCGACTACGCCGTACGTCCCCTCCGTACCGGCGACTGCCCGCCCATCGGCGACGGGGCGGCCGCGGTGATCCTCGCGGCGGGCGAGCGGGCCCGTGACCTGTGCAAGCGGCCCGCCTGGATCCGGGGCATCGACCACCGCATCGAGGCACACGGTCTCGGCGTACGGGACCTGACCGACTCGCCGTCCGCGCGGCTGGCGGCGGAACGGGCCGGGGTGTTCGAACGGCCCGTCGACACCGCCGAGTTGCACGCCCCGTTCAGCTCCCAGGAGGTGGTGCTGCGCAAGGCCCTGCGGCTGGACGACAGCGTCGACATCAACCCGTCCGGGGGACCCCTCGCCGCCAACCCCATCATGGCCGCGGGACTCATCCGCATCGGCGAGGCGGCCGCCCGAATCCACCGGGGCGACTCCAACCGCGCCCTCGCGCACGCCACTTCGGGCCCGTGTCTGCAACAGAACCTGGTCGCCGTACTGGAGGGAGACCCGCGATGAGCAAGGAGCCCGTGGCCGTCGTCGGGATCGGCCAGACCAAGCACGTCGCGGCCCGAAAGGACGTGTCGATCGCGGGACTTGTCCGCGAGGCAGCCCAACGTGCTCTCGCGGACGCCGAGTTGACGTGGGCGGACATCGACGCCGTCGTCATCGGCAAGGCGCCCGACTTCTTCGAGGGCGTCATGATGCCCGAGCTCTACCTCGCCGACGCCCTCGGCGCGGTCGGCAAACCCATGCTGCGCGTCCACACCGCGGGTTCCGTCGGCGGATCCACCGCGCTCGTCGCGTCGAACCTCGTCGCGGGCCGCGTCCACGGCACCGTACTGACCCTCGCCTACGAAAAGCAGTCCGAGTCGAACGCCATGTGGGGCCTGTCCCTGCCGATCCCCTTCCAGCAGCCCCTGCTCGCCGGCGCGGGCGGCTTCTTCGCCCCGCACGTACGCGCGTACATGCGGCGCACCGGCGCGCCCGACGGGGTCGGCTCCCTCGTCGCGTACAAGGACCGCCGCAACGCGCTCAAGAACCCCTACGCGCATCTCCACGAGCACGACATCACACTGGAGAAGGTCCAGGCCTCGCCCATGCTCTGGGACCCGATCCGCTACTCGGAGACCTGCCCGTCCTCCGACGGCGCCTGCGCGATGGTCCTCACCGACCGCGCGGGAGCGGCCCGTTCACCGCATCCGCCCGCCTGGATGCACGGCGGCGCGATGCGCAGCGAACCGACGCTCTTCGCGGGCAAGGACTTCGTCTCGCCACAGGCCGGCAAGGACTGCGCGGCCGACGTGTACCGGCAGGCCGGCATCGCCGACCCCCGCCGCGACATCGATGCGGTGGAAATGTACGTCCCGTTCTCCTGGTACGAGCCCATGTGGCTGGAGAACCTCGGCTTCGCCGCGGAGGGCGAGGGGTGGAAACTCACCGAATCCGGAGTCACCGAACTGGACGGTGACCTGCCGGTGAACATGTCGGGCGGCGTGCTGTCCACCAACCCGATCGGGGCGTCCGGGATGATCCGGTTCGCCGAAGCCGCACTTCAGGTGCGTGGCCAGGCCGGAGAACACCAGATCGACGGCGCCCGCCGGGTCCTCGGGCACGCCTACGGCGGCGGATCCCAGTTCTTCTCGATGTGGCTGGTCGGAGCCACGCCGCCGACCTCTTGAGGCTGGGCCCTGTCGTGGCCTGTGCGCGGCAGTGACCGAAAGCTAGGCTGGCCGCGGACGACGAACCGGGAGGAGCACGGACGTGGCCGAGAGCACCATCCAGCAGCACCCGCTCGCGGGCTGGGACAAGCCGGAGCTTGACCTCAGCAGCGCCGACTGGCATTCCAGCAGCCGCGGACTGGGGGATGTCCAGATCGCCTTTGTCGAAGGCTTCATCGCGATGCGCAACAGTGGCCGCCCGGAAAGCCCCTCCTTGATCTTCACGCCCGCGGAATGGGGCGCGTTCGTGTCGGGGGCGCGGGAGGGAGAGTTCGACCTCACGTGAGAGGACGTGGGGGAGCCTGACCCGACAAGAGGGGCGTTTTCCCTACCCTTTTCCGGGCAACGCGATCTTCGACCCTTTTCCTGGGGCCATGCCTGACAGAGGCTGGCCCCAGGACGTCGAGGAAGACGTTCCGTAAACCTTCGCGCGGCGACCGTGCCCGTGTCGCTCGTCACCACGAACGACACAAGAAAACGGCATAGTCTCCAGGTATGAGCGGCCCCGGCGGTATGAACGCGGAACGTGATCTCGGTCGACTGCTGAGCGGTATGGCACCCGTCCTGCATCCCGGCCGCTTCGTCTTCACCACCATCCCCGGCACCACGGCGCCCCCTGGACTCTCGCCGGTCGTCACCGTCGTCGAGGACGAGGGCCTCACCCTCGTCGTCCAGCAGGAGGAAGCCGACGCCGCGCGCCTCACGTACGACTACGTGGCCGGCTGGATCACCCTGCGCATCCACTCCGCGCTGGACGCCGTCGGCCTCACCGCCGCCGTCGCCCAGGCACTGGCCGAAGCGGGCCTGAGCTGCAACGTCGTCGCGGGCTTCCACCACGATCACCTCTTCGTCCCGCACGAGCGTGCCGCCGAGGCCGTGGCCCTCCTGGAACGGCTGGCCAACCACTCCGGTCAGTAGTGGTCGAACAGCTCCGCGCCACAGGCTCCGGGCGTACGCTGAGCTGCTTGTAGGTCACGGTGCGCACCGACTCCCCGCGCCGGTTGCACCACCGTGGCAGGGGGTGCGTCATGGGGCAAGGCGGCATGCGAAGCAGAAGGACGCTCTTCGAGCGCGAGAGCGAACTCGCCGCTGTGGACGAGGCGTTGGGCGAGGTCACCGGGCTGCGCACGGACGCCGTCGGCCACCGTACCGAGAGCTCTCGTCATACCGAAAGCTCTCGTCGTACGGAGAGCTCTCGTGGTACCGACAACCCTCGTCGGGACGGCTCCGGCTCCCAGTGGGACGTCACCGAACCGCACGACCGGCGCCGCGGCGGGCTGCTCGCCTTCGCCGGACGCGCCGGAATCGGCAAGACCACCCTTCTCGCCGAAGTACGCCGTCGCGCCACCGCCAAGGGCTGCACGGTGCTGTCCGCGCGCGGCGGCGACCAGGAGCAGCACGTCGCCTTCCACGTCGCACGTCAGCTTCTCCAGCCCCAGCTCGCGGGCGTCCCCGAGGCCGAACTCCGTGCCACGCTGGGCAGTTGGTACGCCATCGTCGGACCCGCTCTCGGCCTGTGCGCCCCCGCCGAGGGCGCACCGCCCGACCAGCAGGGCCTGCGCGACGGCCTCGACTGGGTGCTCACGCACCTCGCGGTACGACGCGCCCCGATGGTTCTCCTCCTCGACGACGCGCACTGGGCCGACGCCGAGTCACTCCAGTGGCTCGCCGCGTTCGCACCCCGCGCCGAGGAACTGCCGCTACTGCTCGTCGTCGCCTACCGGCCCGACGAACTCCCGGACCACGCCGAGCCGTTCAGGGGCTTGCCCGGCCGGGCAGGCGGGCGCCCCCTCGACCTCGAACCGCTGAGCGCCACCGCCGTCGCCCATCTGGTACGCGAGACCCTCGGCACCCAGGCGGACGACGCGTTCTGCCGCGAATGCTGGGCCGTCACCGCGGGCAACCCGTTCGAGGCCGTCGAACTCACCGCGAAGGTACGCGACCGCGGCCTGACCCCCACCGAGGCCGGGGCCCATCTGCTGCGCGACCTGGCCGCCGCGGTCAAGGGCAGCGGACTCGTCGCCCGCCTCGAACGCCTCGGCACCTCGACCGTCCGCTTCGCCTGGGCCTGCGCCGTCCTCGGCACCGAGATCCCACCGACGCTGGCCGCGGCCGTCGCGGGCCTCGGCTCGGAGGAGGCCGCCGACGCGGCGGACGCCCTGCGCGGCGCCCGCATCCTCACCGGCGCCGTGACGGCCGCGGGCACGCTCGAATTCGTCCACCCGCTCATCGCCACCGCCGTCTACCGGGCCATCCCCCGGGGCGTACGGGTGGCCCTCCACGGCCAGGCCGCCTGGTGTGCCGTCGACGCGGGCCTCGGCCCGTCAGCCGCCGCCCGGCATCTCATGGAGACCCACCCCGACGGCGACACCTGGGTCGTCCAGCAGCTGCGCGCGGCCGCCCGCGAGACCCTCCGCGCCGGAGCACCCGACACCGCCCGCCGCCACCTCGCCCGCGCCCTGCGCGAACCGCCGCCCATCGGCGAACGGGCCGCTCTCCTGTACGAACTCGGCAGCGCCTCCCTGCTCACCGAACCCGCGACCACCGTCAACCACCTGCGGGCCGCGCTCGAAGAGCCCATCGCCGACACCGAGCTGCGGCACAACATCGTCTACCGGCTCTCCCAGGTCCTCGCCCACAGCGACCGGCTCGACGAGGCCTCCGACACCCTCTCCCGCGAGACCAAGGTGACCGGCGACGCCCGCGTACGGCTGCGTATGCAGTCCGAGCAGTTCATGTGGGACGCGTTCCGTGCCGACGAGCCCGACTCACCGGCCCGCTCCCGCCGCCTCGCCCGGCTCGCCGACCGGCTGACCGGCCGCGACCTCACCGAGCGCTATGTGATCGGCCTGCGCGCCTGGGACGCCACCCTGCGCGGCGAACCCGCCCACATCGCGATCCGGCACGCCGAACGCGCCCTCGCCGGCGGCTTCGGCTGGGCCGAGGCGGACCGCGGCTTCGAGGTACCCGTCCTGGTCGCCCTCACCTTCATGTACGCGGACCGGCCCGGGCGCACCGAAGAACTGTTCGCCGCCGGAATCGCCGACTTCGAACGGCAGGGCTGGCACGGGGCCCACCTGTCCTTCGGCTACACCCTCCTCGGGTACGTACGCTTCCGCCGCGGCCGTCTCGCCGAGGCCGAGGACTTCGTGCGCGCGGGGCTCCGGCTCGCCGAACGCGTCGGGCCCGGCACGCCCGCCCACTGGTACGCGGTCGGCACCCTCATCGAGATCCTGCTCGCCCGCGGCCGGATCACCGAGGCCACGGAGACCGCCGACGAGTACGCCTTCGGGGAACCGTTCCCCGCCGCCGTCGTCTTCCCCGACGCCCAGACCGTGCACGGCGAGCTGCTGCTGGCCAGGGGGCTGACAAAGGATGCCGCCGCCGAACTTGCCGCGGCGGGGCGCCGCCTCGATCCGCGCGGCATGCGGAATCCGTCCTGGTGCCCTTGGCAGCTGCACCTCGCCCGTGCGGAGAGCTACGACGACCCGGAGCGGGCGGTGACCACGGCGTTCGAGGCCGTGGGTCGGGCCCGGCTGTTCGGCGCGCCGTCGGCGATCGGCCAGGCACTGCGTGCCGCGGCAGACGTCTCCTCGGGCTCGACCCGCGTGAAGCTCCTCGAAGAGTCCGTCGGCCACCTGGAACGCTCACCGGCCGCGTACGAACTGGCCTGCGCCCTCGTCGCCCTCGGCACGGAGCTACGGCACACGGGCCGCCCGAAGGAGGCCGCCGAGCACCTCTACCGGGGGCTGGAGGCGGCCGTGCAGTGCGGCGCCGACGGGCTGGTCGAGGCCGCGCGCGACGAACTGGCCGCCGGTGGGTTGCGACCGCGACGCCTCCACAGCACCGAGACGGACACGCTCACCGCCCGCGAACGCGCGGCCGCGGAATCCGCCGTGCGCGGCCACACCTCAGCCGGTATCGCGGAGGAGCTCCACACCGACGAGCCGACGGTGGTGCGACTGCTGTCGGCGGTGTACCGGAAGGTGGGGACGGATCGGGAGGGGCTGGGGGCGGCGTTGGAGGAGGAGCGTGAGGGAGGGGGAGCGTGAGAGAGGGGGAGCGGTAGCGGGAGAGGTTGGGGAGGGGTAAGGGGAGAGGGAGCGAAGGGGTAGTCAACAGGTGTGGGCCTGTAGGGCGGGCGGCCTACCGGTGTTGGCCTACGGGCGTGGACCTTTAAGGCGGGTGGCCTACGGGTGTGGGCCCACAGGCGTGGGACAACGGCCGTGGGCCTACAGATGTCGGCCTACAGATGTCGGCCCACAAGCGTGGGCCTACCGGCGTGGGCCAATCAGCGTCGGCCAACACGCCAACGCAAAGCCAACGAGCGTTGGCAAACGCTTGTTGGTAAGCGCCCGATGGCTCACGCCGACAGTGGAGGCAACGAGCGTTGGCAAACAAGCGGCGACGAAAACGGCTCGAAGTCACCACGCGTTGGTCAACGCCCGTCGGCACACCGGCCCCCAGTCACCGCGTGATGGCCAACGCTCGCTGGCCAACGACCGTCGACCCCACACCCGTCCAGCCCTCGGGGCACGTACCATTGCGGCATGTCCTTCCTCCGCCGCCGCAGCGCCACTCCCGCCGGGCCTGAATTCGACGTTCTGGCCATGGACCCGGGCGACTGGCCCGGCAATCTCGGCGCGGGCCTGCTGCCCGCGCCCGACGGAAGCTGTCAGGGTGTGTTCCTGCGCTACGACCTGTTCGGCGGTCGTGGCCCCGCGATGATCATCGGCAATCTGCCGGAGGGTTCACCGGCCCGGGACGTCGCCGAGGGGGAGGTCCCGTTCGAGGTGGCGCAGCTGCTGCTGGCGCTGGAGAACGAGGAAGAGGTCACGGTCGTCGGCGCCGAGGACATGCCGGTGATGCAGGGCGACAACCTCCTCATCGTGCGCCGCCTCAAGCTCTCCGAGACGCGGATCTCGTGCGTCCAGTTCGACCGCAGTGACAACGTCCTGGTGACGATCGCCGCCTGGGACCGGCCCATCACCGACGACCTGTACGCGCTCCTCAAGCCCCTGCCCGCGGAGCTCTTCCAGCAGGGCTGACTCCAGCCGGCCGTTCCCTGACCCGGTGCCCCCCACGCCATGCCTCCTCCCTCCGTGCCCCCTCACCCCCCAGCCGATTGCCCCTCCACGCCGTTCAGGAAGTGGAACCCGGGCCGCGGGTGCATGAGGAAGTCGTGGTGGGAGATGTTCCACGCGTAGGCGCCCGCGAGGGCGAACGCCACGCGGTCGCCCGCCCTCAGCCCCGGTGCCGGGACGTTCCGGGACAGGACGTCCTTCGGAGTGCACAACTGGCCCGTGAGCGTGACGAGTTCACGTCTCGCGACCGGCCGCGGCCATGGATGCGGCCAGTCCTTCACCGCGAGCGTGGTGCAGGGCTGGTCGTGCCCCTTGGTCGCGGGCGTGCGCAGGTGGTGCGTGCCACCCCGCACCACGGCGAACTCCTCGCCATGGCTCTCCTTCACGTCCAGCACCTCGGTGGCGTACCAGCCGCAGTACGCCGTCAGCGCCCGCCCCGGTTCGATACGCACCGTCAGATCCGGGTACCGGGAGGCGAGTTCGGCGAGCCCTTCGCCATACGCGACCCAGTCGAAACGGTCCTCGGGAGCGGCGTAGTCGACCGTCATTCCCCCGCCGACGTTGACCTCGGCGAGCCGCACCCTGTGCCGCTCGGCCAGCCGCACGGCCCAGCTCACGATGGACTCGGCCACCGCGAGCTGCTGCGGAGCCCGCAGTCCACTGGCCAAGTGGGCGTGAACGCCCCGGAGTTCGAGATGCGGATACGTGCCGTCGGTGAGCAGACGCACGACGGCGTCCGCATGCGACGGGTCGAGGCCGAACGGCGTGGGACGGCCGCCCATCGCCAGCGAACTCGCGGCCAACGAGCCGGATGCCACAGGGAGGTTGAAGCGCGGCAGAACCGCGACCCGGGCGTCGGGCGAGACCCGCCGGGCCAGTTCGCCCAGCATGTGCAGCTCGTACTCGCTCTCCACATGGAAGCGCTCCACGCCCCTCTCCAGCGCGGTCGTGATCTCGGCGGGCGTCTTGCCCGGACCGCCGAAGGCCAGCGGGCGGCCCGGAACCGCCTTGGCGACATGGGCGAGTTCGCCGCCCGACGCGACCTCGTAGCCGTCCACGTACGGGCCGAGCGCGGCCAGGATCTCCGGCTCCGGGTTGGCCTTGGCCGCGTAGTAGAGCTCGACACGCTCGGGCAGAGCTGCCCGCACGGCGGCCGCGTGCTCGCGCAGAGCGGCCAAGTCGTAGACGTAGGCGGGGAGTTCGTCGGACGGCAGGGAGAGCACACGGTCCCGTACGGCGGTGGTGAGGATGGTCAACGGGTACTCCCGGTCGTGTGGCGCAGGATGTCCTCGCCGAGTGGTGAGGGCAGGCGGACGTATCCGGCCTCGCGGTCGGCCTTTCGTTCCCAGCGGGTGAGGAGGTTCGCCTTGGCGGGCAGGGGCACTCCGGCGAGCAGCGCGGCCAGCGGCGGCGGGCAGCCGTACCGGTCGGCGTACGTCCGGAGGGTGGCACGGACCTCCGCCCACAGAGCCGCCTCGGCATGGGGGTGCAGGTCGGCGAGGGCGGCGAGCAGCTCGGCGACGTGGTTCACGAGCAGGCAGTAGGCGACCCGGTCCCAGCCGCGCTGCGCGTCGTACGTCAGGGGCCCCGCGACCTCGGGCGGCAGCGCGGCGAGGGTCTCGGCGTGGTGCTCGGGCACGAGCTTGGTGCCCTCCAGGTCGCGGAAGAGGACCTGGGCGGGCATACCGTCGCCGTCCACGCAGATCAGCACGTTCTGCAAATGGGGTTCCAGCACCAGACCGTGGTCGAAGTAAGCGGCCAGGACCGGCGGCACAAGCAGCCTGAGGTAGGCCGACCACCAGTCAAGAGCGGCCTGCGGACCGGCCCCGTCGA
The DNA here is from genome assembly GCF_026341515.1 of Streptomyces sp. NBC_00878. NCBI lineage: Bacteria > Bacillati > Actinomycetota > Actinomycetes > Kitasatosporales > Streptomycetaceae > Streptomyces > Streptomyces sp. NBC_00878. Next base: position 11,643 of record NZ_JAPEOK010000003.1, read on the forward strand.
GGAGGCGCGAAACGTGCGCGGGACTCGTCGGGTACTCGTCCGCGACGGCCGCCGCGAGCAGCGGAGTGGTGCCGGGCAGGAGATGCCGGGTCAGGCCCTCGCGGACGATGACGCCGAAGCCTTCGAGCAGCTCGCGGTCCGGGGTTCCGTCCGGACCGGGAAGCGCGAGGCTGCGGTACGCGGGCTCGCGGAGCACCGCGCTGCCGGGGAAGCGCTCGGCCAGGTCGGCCAGGGCCGGGCCCAGGGCGCGGGTGAGTGCGACGGCACCCGACAACTCGTAACTCGCGTTCTTGCGGAGGCAGTTGGTGATCCGGACGTTCAGGCTGAACTTCAGGAACGACTCGCCGTCGTACAGCGTCCGTACGGACGCCGTGGCGGCGTAGGGCCTGCCGCCCGGGCCGAGGTCGAGGATGTCCCCATGCCCGAGGGCCGCCCGCAGCGCCGGGTGCTCGCGGAGCATCGCGTACTGCCAGGGGTGGGCGGGCAGCAGCCGGTAGCCGTCGGGGACGTCGTCGCCGTCCGGTCGGTCGTGCCGGTCGTGCCGGTCGTGCCGGTCCGGCCGGTCCCGCCGGTCGAGCGCGTCCAGGGCGCCGGGCTCCGCGGCCTCTTCCGCGATGAGGTGCTCGCGTACGGCGAGGTAGCGCAGGGGGAACGCCGCACCGAACTCCGGCGAGTAGGCGAGCCAGGAGTCCGCGTCCCCCGTACGCGCCTTGGGCGTGGGGTGAAAACGGTGCCCGAACAGCAGCGACTGCTCGGAGGCGAGATAGGCGGCGACGGGCGTGTCGTCCGCCAACGAGTCGGACCCGGTTCGTACGGCCCGTACGGGGATGGCGTTCGGGCCGGTCTCCGTTCGTACGGGGAGAGCACTCGGGCTGGCCCCGGTTCGTACGGCCAGTGAGGCGGCGATGGTCCAGTGACTGGAGCGGATCTGCTCCAGGAACTCCTCGTTGTGCACGCCGGTCCGCAGGCTCAGCTCGTCCTGCGTGTACTCGGCCAGCCGCCGCCAACCGACCACCTTCCAGCCACCGTCGTCCGTCTGCTCGCTCACCGGTCCGGCGAAGCGGTGCGCGCCGAGCAGTGACGTGCGGCGCAGGGCGACGCGCAGCAGCACACCGCGGCGGGGGAGTCGAAGCAGCAGATGGCCGACGGTGAAGGCGGTCTGACGCTCGGGGCCCGACACCTCGCGCAGCAGGCAGTTGAGGAGGGTGTGCGCCACGGCCTCGTCGGGGGACGGGAGTTCGGTCGGCGCGGTGGGAGTGGCGGTGGTGGTGAGGGTGCTACCGAGGGACTCGGTCAGCGAGGGCATGTGCGGCTCCAGCGGGTACAAAGAGAGCGGAGAACGGTCGCGCATACGGTGATCGGTGCGACGGCGGCGACCGCAGACGCAGAACCTCTGCGGTCATGCCGAATCCCCGGTCCGCAGCAGGTAGTTCGGGCCATTTGTGTAGTGCTTGTTGATGTCCGCCGCGCCCGAACGTTCCTTGGTGAGCAGGGTTCCCGCGGTGACCATCGCCTTGACGGGCAGCCGGGGTGAGTCCAACACCCGGGCTCGCAGCACGGCACCGGGCTCGCCCGCTCCCGTCCCGAGCCGCTCGATCGCCTCGGCGAGCCGGTCGCGTACGAGCCGCAGCAGCACCGGAAGCGGGGCGCGGCCGTGCCGGGCGAACCCGAACGCGTAGGCGCCCGCGCACAGATGGACCGTGACGGTGGTGAACAGGTCGACGACCGGCTGGTCGCTCTCGCCGAAGGTCCGGGCGTCGTCGAAGCCCCACGGCCCACCGAGTGCGTCGTCGCCCAATCGCCCGCCCAACGGCTCGTCCAACGGATCGCCCAACCTCTCGCGCAGCCGCGCGGCGTTGATGCGAGGCCCGTCGTTGTCCTTCAACAGCAGCCGCAGCCGCGTGTGCCCGTCGCTTCGCCGGTCGAGGACGAGCGAGATGTTCTGCTGATGCGACTCCAGCGCGATCCCGTACCTGAACAGCGTGGTCTGCCAGTCGAAGAGCAGGACGAGCCAGGCGTCCAGCAGGGCGAGCGGGTCACCGCCGTAGAAGCGGTCGGCGAGGTGGTCGACGACCAGTCGGCCGCCGGGTGCTTCGGCGAGCAGCGCGGCCATCGGCACGACGACGGAGTCCTGGAGACCGGCGGGGTAACGCCGGAACAGCGCGGCGAGCAGTTCGTGACCGGCATGCGCGTACACGGTCTCGTCGGCATGCAGGATCGTGCTCCGGAAGCGGGGTTCGCGGGCGACGACCCGCTCGATCAGACGCTGCCCCGCGGCCCCGTCGACGAGTGTCCCAGGCTTGATGGTCCGCCGGTTGCGCAGGCCCAACGTGGCGGTCGGCAAGGGGAGTTTGATGTGCCGGGACGGGTCGGCGGACAGTGCCACCGTACGCATCGAGAGGGTCGGCACGACTTCGAGGTGGGCTCGCTCGGCCAGCACCGCACGGTCCGCCAGGCCTGTGGCACGCAGGGCGCCCTCCAGCGGGGTGCCGACGGTCAACGGGTGGACGGGCAGGGCCACATGAGTACCTTCGAGCCCCGCCAGCCCGAGCCGCTCGGGCGTGGGCCAGCGTTCCGGAAGCGTGCCGCTGAGCGACTCCCGGGGCACGGCGAGCCAGCGCAGTGCGAAGCGTGGATTGAACTCCGGTGCGTACGACCGTAGTTGCTCCTCGGTGAGCCCGGAGCGGCCCCGTGCCGTGGGGTAGACGGGATGGTCGAGGTGGGCGGCGAGGGTGTCGTACGCCAGTCCGCCGTTCGGTCCGGTCCAGTCGGCAGGGGTCGCGCCATGACGTTCCGTCAGCTGCTCGGTCACCTCAGCCCGGACCGAGTCGTGCAGCCGCATGGTGGCCAGTGTCTGGCGGCACTCCTCCGCGAAGGCGTCGAATCCGTCCTGGTCGATGGGGTCGGCGAGGGCGCGCAGCGCGCCAAGGATCTCGTCGCACGTCTCGTATGGGACGGGCACGGTTTCCTGGGATTCTCCGACGAGCAACGGCAATCGGGCCGCGTACTCACACTGGAACCCGTCCTCGACGACGGGCAGCAGGAGGAACCGCCCTTGCCCATCGGCCAGTTGTAGCCAGGCGCCGTCCGGCCTGCGCACGAGCGTGCTGCGCGTGCGCAGGCCGACCACGTCCTCACGCAGCAGAGCGCTGAGTACCCGGGTCACCAGTTCGCCCTCGGTGGTGTAAGTCTCCGGCCGTTCGCCGCCCCTGCCCCGGCCCCTGCCCCGGCCCCTGCCCCGGCCCCTGCCCCGGCCTCTGCCCCAGTCCCTACCCCCGCCCCTGCCCTCGTCTCCGGCGTCGGAGGAGTCGTCGGCCACCGCCGTCGGAGCCGTCACCGCTGGATCTCCCACCGCTGCCCGGCCAGGAACGCGGCCACCGCCTTGTCCACGGCCTCCTGGTCGGTACCCGTGGCTCGCACTACGCCGAGGTAGTCGCGGTTGGTGCGGTACACCTCGTGCCGCTCGCCGACCTGCCGGAGCGGACGGTACGTCAACTGCACTTCGTCAACCGTCAGTTCGGTGGCGGCAGGAGCGGCGGTCAGTGTCCCGGGGCTCTCGGCGCAGGGGTACTCCAGCCGGGCCGCGCCGTCACGACGTGCTCCCAGGTCCGAGGGCATGCGCTCACCCAGGTGCGTACGGAGAATGAGCTCGAAGAGCGGGATCTCCAGCAGGCGCGCCAGCAGCAGGTCGCACTGGTCGCCGATGGCACGGTAGTTGACCTCGATGATCCGCGCCCGGCCCTCGTGGACCACGAATTCGGTGTGGCAGGCGCCGAATCCCACGCCGAGCGCGTCGAGTTGGGCCAGCACCTGGGCGACGACCGGCTCGGGATGGGCCGGAACGAAGGTCATCCGCTCTTCGATGAAGTACGGCGGCGGCGACACCTCGGTATGGAAACCGCCCAGGACAAGGCGCACATGACCGTCGCCGAGCGTTTCCAGGGTGTACAGCTCGCCGGGCAGATGCTCCTCGATGACCAGGGCGGCCCGCGGGCGACGGCTCCTGATCTCCGTACAGCACGCCACCAGTTCCTCGAAACCGCGGACCAGCACGACGTCTTCGCTGGCCACGCCCTCGCGCGGCTTGACGACACAGGGGTACGGGACGTCGAGGGAGGTCAGGTCCGCGGGATCGGTGACTTCGGTCGACCACACCGTGTCCGCACCGACGGAGGCGAGGTGGCGACGCATCTCGGCCTTGTCCTTGGTGCGCAGGGTGACCCACCAGTCCTTGCCGGGCAGGCCGAAGTAGTCGGCGGCCAGGGCGGCTTGGGTCTGCAGATGGTCGCTGTTGGTGAAGACCGCGTGCGGCCGGTGATGAGTGGATATCCGGGTGACGACGGCGTGGAAGTCGCGTACGTCGCACTCCAGGATCTCGATCTCCGGATATGTGCGCCGGTGCGCGTCCGGCTGGTCGGTGAGGAGCGTGACGTCCAGGCCGAGCCGTGCCGCGGCGGGCAGGAACCCTTCGGTGACGGAGTCGGTCGGGTTGAGGGCAAGCAGATAGATACGCATGCGAGGGAACAACTTCCGCTCGTGGGACGCGGTCGGCAGCGTGCCGCTGTCGGCGCGGAACGCGAAGGCTTCGACGTCGACGCTGGACACGGGTATGCGCCGGAGGACACGCGGTGGCACGCGCGCGGGTGCGGCCTGTTCGATCGCGGTCACAGTTAGTGAGCTTAAATGGGCCATGCTTTACGTTTCAACCAGCTAGGGAGGGGTGTGACGTGCGCCTCCCTTGATCGTTGCTCCAGGGGTGCGATCACGCACTGCTGTCGGTGATCTCTATACTAAGGTAAGCCTTACCTGCTTTTCGCGCTTCGCCCCTCATGTACAGGAGTACCGATGACTGTGGCCCTGGAGACTCCGTCGACCGGTGCGGCCACGACCGTGTCCGGCCTGCTCGCCGCCACGTATCGACAACTGGGTGAGGTGTGCGAGGCGTTGACGGTGCGAGTGGTTGATCCGGCTCCCGCTGTCACTCAAATGGGTGTCAGTGGCGCGGAGTTGACGAAGGATCAAGTGGTCCTGGACGCCTTCGTCCTGGCCGAGGCCGTCCGCATCGAGGACCGCTACGACCACACCCCGCGCCGGGACGTCGCCGCCTCGCGGGCGCTCCACGACTACGCGTGGTCGGTCGGCCTGCTGATGAGCGGCGTCTGGTACCTCACGGGCCGAGTACCGCGTATCCGCCCCGAGGACGTACGACTCGACCTGACGACCGGCGTGTTCGGGATCAGCCCCGGACCGGACCTCGCCTGTCTGCCGGACGACCCGGCCGCCGCACTCCCCGGTGCGCTGACTGTCCCTCACGAGGAGGCTCTGCGTGCGGAGTTGAGGGTGGCGGTCGCCGACCACATGGAACCGCTGCTCTCCGCGATCGCCCCACTCATCCGGCGCGGGCCGCGCGCCCTGTGGGGCATGGTCGCCGACGACCTCGTCTCCGGCGTCTGGTACCTCGGCCGCATGCTCGGCCAGGAGGCCGACGCCGTACGGGCCGCCGGCGCGCTGCTGCCCACCGCCGTGCAGCCCTTCCCCGGCGGAGCCGACTTCCGCCATCTCACCGGCAGCGACGGCCGGCAGCACCCGACCCGCACCCGCCTGGGCTGCTGCCTCTACTACACGATCCGCCCCGCCGAGGCCTGCGCCACCTGCCCCCGCACCTGCGACGCCGAACGACTGCGCCGCATCGAAGGCTGACCAGAGCGGCACGGCGGGCCGCTTGCCGTCCCGCGTACGGTGGCTTTCAGGCGGCCGACACATGTCTCGCGACAGGAGACGCGCGATGACGGGCGAACCGACCTTCTTCGAAATCGGCGTGGCCGACCCCCAGCGGGGCCGCGCCTTCTACGGATCCCTCCTCGGCTGGATCTTCGAACCCGGCACGTCCGAAGGCGGAGGCTTCGCCACCTCCACCGACGGAGTGCCGGGCGGCTGGCACGGCGGCGACACCGGAGCCTCGCAACGACCAGGGCTCCGCCTTCGGACTGCACGAACCATCGAAGTGACCCGCTCCCGTTACGAGGCCGAGGGCATCACCTGTACGTCGGCGGCGCGCACGTACGCCACCCGGTGCCCGAACTGGATCTCGTAGTACATGTCCGAGCCGCGCACCACCCGGTGCGGCGCCGTGTCGAAGGTCGGCGAGTAGAAGTACTCGCCCGGCACCTTGTTGCCCGCCGAGTACTTCTGCCCCTCGAGCACCTTGTACGGCAGGGGCGAGACCGCCTGGACGGGCACGCCTGCCGGGTAGGCATCCTTCTCCGGGTACGCGCGTCCGTACACGGGGATCTCGGTCAGCCCGGCCTTCGGCGTCACGACCTGACCGGTCGCGTTCACCGCCGTCGGCTGCGTCGCCGGGTTCTTGAACCAGGCCTTCTGGCCGAGGAACCAGATCGCGGTCCAGTCACCGTCGTGTCCGGCGACCGCGTACCGCTGGCCCGTGGAGACGCGTGAACCCAGGTCGTTCACGTTGGTCGTCGAGTCGTCGCCCTCGGGCCGCAGACCGATGTCCTTGACGAGCGGCGCGCTCTCACTTGGCTCGGTGTGGAGTCGTACGGCGCTGGAACCGTGCGCCGCGCAGAGCTTGCCGCTGGTGACGCAGCCGGTGAACTCCGGCTTGTGCTTGGCGTATTGGGGCAGCACGGTGACGAGCCCGCCGGTGGATCCCGGGTCGGCGCCCAGTGGCTTGCCGAGCAGGGTGAAGTAGTGCTGCCAGTCCCAGTACGGGCCCGGGTCCGTGTGCATCCCGGGGATGTTCGCCGTTGTCGGTCCCGGCACGGTGTCGTGCCCGAGGATGTGCTGCCGGTCCAGCGGGATGCCGTACTTCTTCGCCAGATACGTCACCAACCGCGCAGACGACTGGTACATCGCCTCCGTGTACCAGGCATCCGGCGCCGCGAGGAACCCCTCGTGCTCCAGGCCGATCGACTTGGCGTTGACGTACCAGTTGCCCGCGTGCCAGGCCACGTCCTTGGCCTTCACATGCTGGGCGATGTGCCCATCGGTGGAGCGCAGACTGTACTGCCACGACACATAGGTGGGGTCCTGCACCGTGGCGATGACGCCTTCCCAGGCGCCCTCCGTGTCATGGACGACGATGTAGTCGATGCTCTGGGACGTGGGCCGGTCGGCAAGGTCGTGGTTGCCGTAGTCGCCGTCGCCGAACTCCTCGTACGGTGCCGGAATCCACTCGCACGACACGGTCGTCGGGCACTCGGTGCCGTCCGCGCGGGCCTTGCGCAGTCCCGCCCTTTCCAACTGGCTTGTGTCCGGCCGGAGTTGAGGCTGGGCCGTGAGCGCGACCCGCTGGCCCGCGTCCGTCGTACGGTGCCCGCCGCGGCGGATCACGTCGAAGACATCGTCGGCGTACGTCGCCGCCGTCGCCGTGTCGTCGGCGCCCGAGTAGCGTGCCACCGCCCCGTACCAGTCGGCCGCGTCGTCGCTGAGCGGCTCGCCGAGTTGCTTCTGGGCGGCGGCCAACAGCGCGGCACCGCCCGCCACATTGGCGGCCGAGTCCGTGCGCAGCCGCTCCGCGGGGATGCCGGTGAGCTCGGCCGCCTTCGTCAACGTCTTGAGCCTGGCCGGGAGTTGGGTGTTCTCCGGCACCTTGGCGTCGGGGCGCAGAGCCGTGCGCGAGTCGTCGCCGCGCGCGTCCTCCGTGGCGTCGCTGTGGTGCGGTGACACCGTCCGGGCGATCGCGGTGCGCGCGTCGGTCAGATGCATGGGCCCGTACCCGCCGGTGACGCTCGGAGCTCCGCCGTGCGCGTCCCAGCGGGACTGCAGGTAGGAGACGGCGAGGAGCACATTCCGCGGTACGTGGTACTCGGCGGCCGCGTCGGCGAAGGAGTTCTGCAGCCGCGCGGAGGATGTCTCGGGGTCGCTGTCGGACGGGGCGGCGCCGAGCAGCGGCAGCAGCAGGGCCGCCGAGGCGATGGCACCTGCCGCCCTGCGCGCGCGTCTGTGCCCGGTGGAGGGGCTGGAGTCGGTGGGGGATCTTCGCAAAGCGGGCCTCCTGTGACGAATCGGTCGTGATGATGCGTGCGGGGCCGGGCGTCCGTCAGTGGTACCGGCTCTCCGACGATCCGTCAATCATGCCCAGAGACAATCGATTTCCCATGTCAGCGCCGGACGCCGCCCGTGTCGCGGTGGTGGCGCCCGGGTCCGCGAGGCGTCAGTGGAGTGAACCTGTGGCCTGTTCGGGTGAATGTCCCGACTGGAGTCCCCCGACACGACGAAGGTCCGCGATGCGCCCCCGTACCGGGCGCACCGCGGACCACCATCCCCGTCAGCGAGTGCCGACCGCCGCTCGGACGGCCTTGCGGGCCATCTGGCAGTCGTCGTGCAGCCGCCTCAGCAGCAGCCGCTGTTCCTCGCCGGACGGCGCAGCACCCGGGTGGGCCGGTCCCGGTGCCGCCGGGGTCGTCTCGTGCATCGAACGCTGCACGGCCGTCTCGTACGTACGGATCTCCCTGGTGACGACGAGCATCAGGTTCACCAGGAACGCGTCACGCGACGCGGGTCCCGCCGACTGCGCGAGCTGGCTGATCTGCCGCCGGGCGACGGGCGCGTCCCCGAGGACCGCCCACAGCGTCGCCAGGTCGTACCCCGGCAGATACCAGCCCGCGTGCTCCCAGTCCACCAGCACTGGACCGGCCGGTGAAAGGAGGATGTTCGACAGGAGGGAGTCGCCGTGGCAGAACTGGCCCATGCCCTGACGTCCCGACGAGTGCGCGATGCCGTGCACCAGCTTCTGCAGATCGCCCATGTCCCGGTCGGTGAGCAACCCCAGCTCGTGATACCGGGAGATCCGCGCCGCGTAGTCCAGCGGGGCGGCGAACGTCCCCGGCGGTGGCCGCCACGCGTTGAGTCGGCAGATCGCGCCGAGCGCAGCCCTGATGTCCGCGCGCGGCGGGGCCTCCGCCGGATGCCGCTGCAACGCCGCCACCCGCCCCGGCATCCGCTCGATCACCAGTGTGCAGTTGTCCGGGTCCGCCGCGATCAGGCGCGGCACCCGCACCGGGGGCCGGTGCCGCACGAACGAGCGGTATGCCGCTATTTCATGACGGATGCGCTCGGTCCACACCGGAGAGTGGTCCAGTAAGCATTTGGCGACGGCGGTGCTGCGCCCCGTCGTGCCGACGAGGAGCACGGAGCGGCCACTGCGGCGCAGCACCTGCACCGGAGTGAACTCCGGACAGATCCGGTGCACCGACGCGATCGCCGTGCGCAGCTGCGCGCCCTGAGGGCCGGACAAGTCGAGTCTCCCGCTGAGCGGTTGGGTGCCGAGCCCCGGCACGCGTCGTGCTCGACCGGCACCGAGCACGGGAGCCGCAGGGCGTACGGGGTCGAGGTAAGGGCCGCTGCCGACCGGGCGGGCGTGCAGTGACCGGGGCGGAGCGGACACGGAGGACGATGCTGCGTACATGGGCGAAACAGATCCCTTCGTGTGCCTGCGAGTTACCGCGCTACCCGGCCCGGCCGCCGGGGTGCACCCTGGGGAATGTCCCTTCGGCGACCGGGTCGGGGTGGCGCGTTCCTACCTGACACCCGTTGCCCAGTGGCACACCATCTGGCGTGGCCTGGCGGACCCTGGCGAATAGTCGCTCAGCAACTGACAGACGGTTACTGTCAATTCAGCCGAGAACCTGGGGGCTTGACGTGAGCGGACAACCCAACACCCGCCTTTCGGACCTGTTCGGCCTGGCCGGCTGGTCCAAGGGGGAACTCGCGAGGATGGTCAACCGGCAGGCGGCGGCCATGGGCCACCCCCAGCTGGCGACCGACACTTCACGAGTGCGGCGATGGATCGACATGGGAGAGATCCCGCGCGATCCGGTGCCGAGGGTGCTGGCAGCACTGTTCACCGAGCATCTCGGCCGTGTCGTGACCATCGAGGATCTCGGTCTGGTCCGGCACGGGCGCACGGGGAAACGGCAGGGCGGCGGGAGTACGGAACATCCCGACGGTGTGCTGTGGGCGCCCGAGCGGACCGCCGCGGTCCTCACCGAATTCACGGGAATGGACCTCATGCTCAACCGACGCGGCTTGGTGGGCGCGGGTGCCGCGCTCACCGCCGGATCCGCACTCAGCAGCGCCATGCACGACTGGCTGCGCTCCGATCCGGCCCTCGCGGCCGACACCCCTGACATCGACAATCCCCTGCACGCCGACCCCGCCGGGTTCGATCGCTACGAGGCCGCCCCCATCGGGTCGCAGGAGATCGAGGAACTGGAGCGTTCGGTCGAGGTGTTCCGGGCCTGGGACGCGGCCCGCGGCGGCGGCCTGCAACGCAAGGCCGTCGTGGGACAGCTCAACGAAGTGGGAGGCATGCTCTCCTACCGACACCCCGACCATCTGCAGCGGCGCCTGTGGGGCGTCGCCGCCAACCTCGCCGTCCTCGCGGGCTGGATGTCGCACGACATCGGCCTGGAGCCCACGGCTCAGAAGTACTTCATCATCGCCGCGCACGCGGCCCGAGAAGGCGGTGACCGGCCCCGCGCGGGCGAGGCGCTCTCCCGAGCGGCCCGCCAGATGGTGCACCTGGGCCGGCCCGACGACGCGCTCGACCTCATGAAGCTCGCCAAGTCGGGATCCGGCGACGAGGTCCTGCCGCGCACCCAGGCCATGCTCTACACCATCGAGGCCTGGGCACAGGCGTCGATGGGCAAGGGCCAGGCCATGCGGCGCACCCTGGGGGAGGCGGAGGACCTCTTCGTCTCGGACAAGGGTGACGTGCCGCCGCCGAGCTGGATGCAGCTGTTCGACGAGGCGGACATGCACGGGATGCAGGCCCTGGCCTACCGGACACTCGCGGAGCACGACCCGTCCGCGGCGACCGACGCCCAGCGCCACGCCAAGGAGGCGCTGGAGCTGCGTGAGAAGGGCCGGGACCGGTCGCAGATCTTCGACCACCTCTCGCTCGCGTCCGCCTGCTTCATCGCAGACGACCCCGAACAGGCCGATCGGTACGCACGCCTGGCCCTGACGTCGATGGGCTCGAACTCCTCCCATCGCACCTGGGACCGCCTGCGTGAGATGTACCGGCTGACGGGACAGTACTCCAGCTATCCGAAGATCAATGAGCTGCGTGAGGAGATCAAACTGGCGCTGCCCAAGGGCTCGTTGAAGGCCAGGGGCGGCAACAGCGCACGGGCATAGGGGGCCGGTGCGCCGCAGAGGTTCACAGCGCCGTCTGTCGTTGGTCGCCGATCACGCCGCCATCTGTCGTCGGGTCGCGCCCCGTGTCAGGTGGCAACCCTGGCGATGAGTACGCAGGCGTCGTCCTCGCGCTCCGTCTCGCCGAACTCCTCCACGACCGTCCGTACGCAGTCCTGTGCGGTGCGGGCCTCGCCGAAACGGGGGGCCAGGTCGAGGAGACGGCTGACGCCCGCGATGCCTCCGCCGCTCTCGGCTTCGCCCGTGTGCCCCGAGCGGGGGGTCCCCCATCGGCCGGGGACCAGTCCGTCGGTGTGCAGGAGGAGCAGGTCGCCCGGTTCGAGTGTTTCCTCGGCCTGTCCGTAGACGGCGCCCGAGGTGGCACCGAGCAGGACGCCGTCCGGCGGTGTGAGCATGCGCCCCGTCCCGTTGCGGAACAGCAGCGGGGCGGGGTGTCCTGCCTGCGCCCATGTGAGTGTGCGGCTCTCGGGCCGGTAGCGGCAGCACACCGCGCTGCCCAGGGCCGGTTGGACCGAGGCGTCGAGTAACTGGTTGAGCCATGCCATGAGCTGTCCGGGCTCGGTCCCCGCCACGGCCATACCGCGCAGGGCGCCGATCATCATCGCCATGCCCGAAGTGACGGTCACGCCGCGGCCGGTGAGGTCACCCACGCTCAACAGCGTGTCCCCACCGGGCAGTTCGAGAGCGTCGTACCAGTCGCCGCCGATGAGCTCGCTCGTCGAGGAGGGCAGATAGCGGGCGGCCAGGTCGAGTGTCTCGGGTCCCTGGCGCGGGAGCCGCAGGGAACCGCGCCACGGCGGCAGCACGGCCTCCTGCAACTCGACCGCGAGCCGGCGCTCGGTCTGCGCGAAGTGGCGTTGGTGCTGCAGCGAGTCACGGGTCTCGCTGACGGTCCGCTGGCTGCGGCGCAGCTCGCTGACGTCCCTCAGGACCGCCCACATCGAGGCGGTGCCGCCGTCCGCGTCGAGCACGGGCTCGCCCATCATGTGCACGGTCCGCACGTCGCCGTCGGGCCGGACGATGCGGAACTCGCCGTCGATCGGCTTGGCGTCGATGAGGCAGTCCGTGACCATCGCCGTCAGTATCGGCCGGTCCTGGTCCAGCACCACGGACGGCAGTTCGTCGAGGGTGAGCGGGGGAGCGGCCCGGTCGCGGCCGAGAATCTGGTAGAGCTCACCGGACCAGGTCGCCTCGTCCGTCAGCAGGTTCCACTCGGCGCTGCCGACCCGGCTGAGCAGTGAGCCGTACGAGGGTGCGGCCGGCACGGTCCGTACGACGGGGGCCGCCGCCTCGTGCGCGGCGGGCACGGACGGCGGGCCGTCCCTGAGCTGCGCCAAGTGCTCGTCGAGATCGCTGAGTTGATGCATCGCCAGGTCGCACAGGGCACGCTGCCAGCGTCCCTCCGGGTCCGTGCCGTCGGCCGGCGCGTCGCGCCGTACGGCGTCCACCTCGCCACGCAGCCGGCGCGTCTGGGAAATGAGCGCGTCGACCGAGCCGCGCGGGGGCGGCTGGGCGGCAGGGTGGTCCGCCGAGAGATGGGACGGCATGAGGTACTCCGATACAGGCACGGTACGACCAAAGCTGAAGGAAGGACCGGTTACGACTGTTGCACAGCCCACGACGCGCTGTAAGGGATTTGGCAACACGCGATGCGGTGGTGCCTGTGGCATATGCCGCAGTCCTTGTGGAGGGTGCGGGTGGGGCGGATTCAGTACGTGGACCGGCTGGTGAAGTCGTAGACAGGGTAAGCGAGTTGGTGGAGTGACGGCAGTGTCCGCGAGTGCTCCATCGTATGTTCGGCGAGCGTGTGTGCGTTAGTCGGGTACCAGTGCTGTCGGCATGGGGCGGTCCTGCCGGCGTGGGGCGGGGATGCGGCCGTCCTTGTGCGTGCGCGGCCGCCGGTCCGGTGCACGCCGCGTCAGTACCGCTGCGCTTTGACGAGCTTCGGCGTGAGCACCGGCTCGGCGGGCTTGCGGCTGATGGCGAGCGGCTGTGCGCGCTCGCCCGGGGCGAGGTCCTCGGCACCCACGAATCTCGTCTCGACCGCCTCGTTGGCCCGGGCCACCTCCGCCGACAGTCGGAACCGCCGGAGTCGCTGTCGGAGCCGCACGACGCGACCGTGCTCATGGCCGCTACGAACGCCGCCAGGGCGACGACGGCCGAACGGGTGCGGCTCGACCGGCGGGGTCCGCGGGGCGACAGTGCGTTCATCGCGTGCTGTCCTAGCTCTCGGCTTCGGGCTCGGCTACTGGTCGATCGCCGCCGGTCGGTCTGCGAAATGAACCTTATGCCGCGAATGATGGCAAGGCATTCCGGAAGAGGGCGGCGGCTGCCTCGGCTCTCGGGGCGTACGTCCGTGAGCGCGAGGACTCAGTAGCGCAGTACTCCGGCGATGCCCTCCGCGTCGCCCAGAGTGCCGTCCGGGACGAAGCGGACCTGCGCGCCGGTGTCCAGGCACTGTTCGACGATCTCGTCCACGATGTTGTCGCGGGCGTCCAGGTCCTCGGTGCCGGCCGGGACGAGATGGTCGCCGCCGTCGTCGCGTACGGTCACGCGGTAGTTCTCCTCGACGGCCAGCAGCCGGACGCGGCCGGCCGTCGCGTTCTGCCAGACCTCGTCGACGCCGGCCGCGAACGCCCGTCGGCCCCTGGCGGTTTCGAGTTCCCGCGTCACGGTGTCGGCGTGCTTCCGGTCCTCGGCCGTGACCAGGGGGCTGACCGCCTGCCACACGGCGTCGGCACTCGCGTGCGCGAGACCGCCGTGCGGCACGTGGACGGCGTCCTTGGCGACGGTGCCGATCTCGTCGAGCAGGGAGAGCGCGGCCTGCTCGCCGGTGACGTACACCGGTCGCGGGGCGCCGCGCAGGACGCGGGCGAGGGCGGTGTCGCCGTCCCGCAGGAAATGCCGCGTCCGCTCGTCGCGGAAGGTGCTCGGCAGGTCGCCGACGCGTTCCTGGCGCTCGGCGTCCGGGTCCTCCAGGCTCCGCGTCAGCGGGAAGCCGGCCACCTCGGTCTCGACGACATGTCCCCCGCCGCCGCTCCACAGGGAGATCCGGTCCGCGGAGACGGCCAGCACCCAGAACGGGCGCTCGGCGGCCTGCGCGGCGACGAGATTGCGGGTCAGGAAGGTGTCCGAGAGGACGACGCGCTCCGGCACGGTACGGGCCAGCGACCACACCTGGTGCTCCCCGGGGGCCGCGAAGATCGCGAGGCCGTCCTCGGCGTGGACCAGATCGACCTCCGTGAGCGCCTGCTCCAACTGCTCGACGACGTCCATCCGCCGTTCACGGGAGACCGCGGGGTCGGATTCGAGCTGCTTCTTCGCCTCGGCCAGGACGTTCCGCAGCCGGACGGGATCCTGCGCCTTGTCCGGCTCGCGGCGATGCGTCGGAGTGAGCACGGACACGGCCGGATAGGGCCGCGGGCGGCGCAGCTCGGTGAGTGTGGTGGGGCTGAGAACATGCTCCATAAACGCACCATATGGCCGAATGGGTGAACGGGCACGCGGAGGACGAGGAGCTGCGGAAGATGAGGAACTGAGGAAGCAGATGAGGAACCGAGGAAGGGGAACCGAGGAAGGGGAACCGGGGAAGGGGAACCGGGGAAGGGGAACCGGGGATCGAAGATCCCTTTCGGACACCGCGGCTCACTCCTCCGTCCCGCATGAACTCCCGTCGTCGGGCAGTGAGCCGTACAACAGGAAGTCGTCGACCTTCCGGTGCACGCACTTGGAGGACCCGTACCCGGTGTGGCCCTCGCCCTTGTTGTCGAGGACGACGGCCGACGAGCCGAGGCGGGCCGCGGTCTCCGTGGTCCAGCGGTACGGGGTCGCGGGGTCACCGCGGGTGCCGACGAGGAGCACCTTCGGGGTGTCGACGTCGCGTACCTTCTCGCGGATGTAGCTGGTGCCCTTCGGACGGCCGTAGCACATCAGGACCTGGGTGAGGCGGTACCGGCCGAAGACCGGGGAGGCCTCCTCGTACTCGGTACGCAGCCGGTCGATGTTCTCGGTGACCTGGTCGGCGGTGGGCCGGTCGGGGTCGTCGGCGCAGTTGATCGCCACCAGCGCGGCCGGGAGGTTGTCGACGGGAATGTCGCCCTCCTCGATCAAGCCCCCCTCCCCGTCCTTGGTGAGCCCGCCGTTGCCCGGGACCGCACCGTCCCCCGGAACCGCACCGTCGCCGGGGACTGAACCGTCGCTGGGGACCGTGATGCCTCCGGGGAGCGTGATGCCGCCGGTGGAGAACCGCATGATGCCGCGGGTGTCGCCGTCCTGGACCAGCGAGGTCAGCGCCTGCGAGAGGGCCGGCCACAGCTCCTTGCTGTAGAGGGCCTGGCCGATGGCGCCCACCAGATCCTGGCCGGAGAACGGTTCGCCGAAGTCCCCCGGCACCGGGTCCTCGTCCAGCGATTCGATCAGCCGGACCACGTCGCGCCGGGCAGTGCGCGAATCCTGTCCGAACGCGCAGTTGATGTCCTCGGTGCACCAGTCGAGGAAGTCCGCAAGCGCTGTCTGCTGGCCCTGGGCGCTGGCGATGCCCTGTTCGCTCAGCGGTTCGGTGAGGGTGTCCACGCCGTCGAGCACCAACCGGCCCGTCTTCTCGGGGAACTGGGCCGCGTACACCGCGCCCAGCCGCGTTCCGTACGAGAAACCGAGGTAGTTGAGCTTCTTGTCGCCGAGGGCCTGGCGCATCACGTCGAGGTCGCGCGAGGCGTTGACCGTGCCTATGTGGGGCAGGACGGGCCCGGAGTGTTTGGCGCATTCCTCGGCGGCCTTGCGCAGCAGGTCGAGAGCCGCCCGCGGGTCGTTGCTGTCCTCCGCGTCGGGTTCCGTCTCGTCCGTGGCCTCGCCGGTCCCCTCACCGCAGCTGACCGGAGAGCTTCGGCCGACGCCGCGCGGGTCGAACGTCACCACGTCGTAGCCGTCGGTCAGGCCCAGAAAGTCCTTGCCGCCGGCGGTGAGTTCGCTGACTCCCGGTCCGCCGGGGCCGCCGAAGTTCAGGACCACCGAACCCCTGGACTTCCCCGTCGCCCGGAACCGGGCCAGGGCGAGGTCGAGCGTCCCGTCGGCCGGTTTCGCGTAGTCGAGCGGGACGGTCACCTTCCCGCACTGCAGGTACTTGGGCAGGTCGTCACCCTCGCAGGCGGACCACTTGATCCGCTGGCCGTAGAAGCGGGACAGATCGGGACGGTCGGTGTCCGCCGTGGCGACCGACGGTAGCGCGGCTCCCAGCAGGGCCAGCGTCACGGCTCCGGTGAACGCGCGGCGTTGGTGCGTGGACAGCATGAAGGCCTCCCGGGACGCCCCGGCGCGAGGCCGGGGATTCCCCCTCGAACACGATAAGGGGGCACCTCCGACCACGCCTCTGGGCGAGCGGACCGGCACCGGGGGCCTTACTCTGCGCGCCGCGCTTTCCGCCGCGCGTGCTTCCCCACGTTCCGCCCCGTTCCGCCGTGTCCCGTGCGGGTCCCGTTGTCCGGGGTCGCGGCAGCGCGCGGACAGGCAGGCAGTTCGACTGGCGCACCGCCCGATGGCGTGAAGAATCGGCAAGCCATAACCAGCATCGCCCACCGGCGTTCATTCGGTGCGGGCGAGTGCCCGCGACCATGTCTGGAGGCAGGGAACCTATGAAACGGGTTGCCCGAATGGTTTGACCATCGCGGCCGCCGCTTCCGGCGCTCAGCCGAGTGACACCTCCGAGGCCGGAAGACCCCACCGGGCACACCCCCCGGTGGGGTCTCCCTCTGCCAGTCCCCGCACGCCTCGCGTCCCCCTGTACGACGCTCACGAGCTGGCCGGGGCCGGGGTCACGTCGTCACTGGAAGGGCGAGGTCTCCTCCGGGTCGGTCAGGAACCGCTCCATCACGGTCAGGTCGTTTTCGGCCACCGGGCGCAGTGTTACGAGATCCATGAACGGTCAGCCTAGGCGCGGCCGACGGGCCGGTACTCCCTCGTGGGGAGGACACCGGCTCATTGCCGCGCCACGCACCTCGGACATCGGGAAGGATGCTGCGCGGGTGCGGCCGATCACCGCATTCCGCTCGCCGTGTTCCGCCCCCGTACCGTGCCGTGCCGTGTTCGGCCCTCCCGCATGAATGGAGCGCAATCGATGACTTCTCCCAGCCCCGAAAGCCTCGTCGTCACGCAGGCCACGCTCGACGACTGGCCCGTGATCAAGGGGTGGGCGGCGGACGAGGGGTGGGATCCGGGGGAGTCGGACGGCGGGTGCTTCTTCGCCCAGGATCCCGAGGGGTTCTTCCTCGGCCGGATCGACGGTGAGCCGGTCTCGGCGATCTCCGTGGTCAACTACGGTCCTGACTACGCCTTCCTGGGCTGCTATCTCGTACGTCCGGATCTGCGGGGCCGCGGCTACGGCCTCACCACCTGGAAGACGGCCCTCGCCCACGCGGGCGGCCGGACGATCGGACTCGACGGAGTGGTCGCCCAGCAGGACAACTACCGCCAGTCGGGGTTCGAACTCGCCTACAAGACCTTCCGGTTCGGAGGCGTGCTCGGAGACGTCCCGGCCGCGGGTGAGTCGGACGGAACCGGTGTCCGGGCGGCCGAGGCGTCGGACCTCGACGCGATCACGGCGTACGACAGTGCCTGTTACCCCGCCGACCGACCGGGCTTCGTGCAGCACTGGCTCACCGGCCCCGGGCACCGCGCCCTGGTCCGTATCGTCGACGGTCGGCTCACCGGCTACAGCGTGATCCGGCCCGCGCTCACCTCCCTGCGCGTCGGACCGCTGTTCGCCGACACCCCGGACGACGCCCGCGCTCTCTTCGCCGGGCTGGCCGCTGAAGCCGACGGCCGCCCGGTAGCCGTCGACATCCCCGAGACGAGCGTGGCGGGCGTCGCCATGGCCGAGGCGTACGGTCTGACTCCGTCGTTCGAGACGGCCCGGATGTACACCGGCCCCGTCCGCCCGCACGCCACGGCCCGGGTCTACGCAGTCACCACACTCGAACTCGGCTAGCCCGTCGGGCGCACGCCGCCCGTCGGGGCCTCGCCGCGGTGGTTGAACATCCAGGACATGCGGGGTTCGACGACGAACCGGAATGTGGAACGGACCGGCCCCGAGCACAGCACCGTGATGAGCCCCACGGCGGCCGCCGTGACGGCCAGTTCGCCGAGCGGGGTACGCACCCACGCGTGGTCGTACCAGTCCCAGAAGCGGGACGCCTTGATGACGAAGCCGTGCAGCAGATAGCCGTACATCGTCCCGGCCCCCAGAGCGGTGCACCACAGGTGCCTGCCCGGTACCCATGCCAGGAAGCAGGCCGTCAGGACCAGGGCGAGAAGGAACAGCGCAGGGGTGGTGAACAGCCCCGCCCAGTTCGGCGCGCCCTGGCCCGTGACGCTGCCCCGGTGGTAGAACCATCCGGCACTGAACCAGGGCGCCACCGCGTACGCCGCACCGAGTGCCGCTGCGGCCACCGGCAGCGCGAGCAGCCGTACGCGCCAGGTGCGCAGCCGCTCGAAGTGCTCGGCGCGCAGCGTCAGTCCGAGCACGAAGAACGGCAGGAAGCCCAGCACCCGTTGGATCGCGATGTCCCCGCCCAGGTCCGGTGAGACGGCGGCCAGCACGGCGAAACCCAGCGCGACCGGTACCGGGTGGCGCAGCGCCAGCCAGATCGGTGTCGTCAGCCGCCAGACGAACAGCGCGACCAGGAACCACATCAGGTACCAGGGATCCAGCAGGCTCAGCGGATAGCTCGGATCGTCCTGCGCCCAGCGGTAGAAGAGCGTGTAGGCGGTCTCGAAGACGAGGAACGGCACGACGACGCCCGACAGCAGTCGGCGCACCCGGCCCGGCGCCATGTCGAAACTCCGGGAGAAATAGCCGGAGATGAGAGCGAACGCGGGCATGTGGAAGGCGTACACAGTCAGATACGCCGCCGTCGCGGTCCTGCTGCCGTGGGTCAGCGGCTCCCACGCGTGACCGCAGGCCACCAGCACGATGGTGAGGTACTTCACGTTGTCGAAGTACGGGTCTCTGCGGGCGGGCGCCGGCCGGGCCCGCTTCTCGGGCAGGCGTTCCCGCAGAGCTAAGGGCGCGGGGGCTGGTACGTCTTGCGACATCGCATCTCCTGGCCTCGGGGCGGGGAATCGGCCCTTCCCGCCTGCCCCCTCCCGTACGGCTCAGTCGGCGCGTACGTTCGCGGCATCAGCGGCAACCGCCTGCTTCACGATTCCAATTCTCCCGCCGGTCACCCCACGGAGGCGTGCGCCACGCCCTCGTCCACCCTCATGCCGTTCACGAACGGCACGCTCGGCTTCTACACGCCCGAGAACGCGGCGGCGCGCTTCTTCGCTTGAGCCGGAGTGACCGCCGAGCCAGGGTGACCGCCGCCCTGCCCGGGCGACGCTGCGTGATGTCCGAATCCCGCCAGCATCCGTGATCGGTACGCCCCACTGTGGGATATAGAACGAAAAGCGGATGAAAGGGAGGCGACGATGACCGCCTATACGACGATCGACAGCCCGCTGGGTGAACTGCTGCTGGTCGGTGAAGAGGACCCGGACGGCGTGACGTTGACCTCGCTGACCATGCCGGGGCAGCGGAACGCCCCTGCCGTGAAGCCCGGTTGGCGGCGCGACCCGGACCGCTTCGCGGACATCGCTCGCCAGCTGACCGCCTACTTCGCCGGTGAACTCACCGAGTTCGACACCGAGTTCACTCCGGGTGGCACGGACTTCCAGCAGCGCGTGTGGCATGCGCTGGAGGAGATCCCGTACGGCACGTCGACCACGTACGGAGCGCTCGCCGAGCGGCTCGGCGTGCCCCGCGACCGGAACCAGGCACTGGGCGCGGCGATCGGCGCGAACCCGCTGCTGCTGGTGCGCCCGTGCCACCGGGTGATCGGAGCCGACGGCACCATGCGCGGTTACGCCGGCGGCGTCGAGCGCAAGGTCCAGCTCCTCACCCACGAGGGCGTCCTGCAGCCCACCCTCCTCTGACCTCCGAGGCAGTCCCCACCATGAACGACACCACATCCCCGGCGGCCCGGACAGCAGCGCAGGACTGGGCCGCCCTGACCGACGAACTCGACGAGCACGGCAACGCGCTCACCGGACAGCTCCTCACCCCCGGGCAGTGCCACGAGATCGCCGCCCTGTACGACGAGGACGACCGTTTCCGCGCGACCATCGACATGGCCCGCCATCGCTTCGGCTCCGGCCAGTACCGCTATTTCACGCACGAACTGCCGGATGTCGTAAGGGAGTTGCGTGAGGCCTTCTACCCACGGCTGCTGCCCATCGCGCGCGACTGGGCCGAGCGGCTCGGCCACCCCGCGCCCTGGCCCGACACGTTGGGGGAGTGGATGGCGCTATGCCATGCTGCCGGGCAGTCCAAGTCCGCCCAGATCCTGCTGCGTTACGGGCCGGGCGACTGGAACGCCCTGCACCGTGACGTGTTCGGCGATCTGCTCTTCCCGCTCCAGGTCGTGATCGGCCTCGACGTCCCGGGAGTCGATTTCACGGGCGGCGAGTTCATCATGACCGAGCAGCGCCCGCGCGCCCAGTCCAGGGGATCGTCCACGACCCTGCCCCAGGGCCACGGTCTGATCTTCACCACCCGCGACCGGCCCGTGGCCTCCAGGCGGGGCTGGTCCACCGGCCCCATGCGGCACGGAGTGAGCACCGTCCGCTCCGGGCGACGGCGCACGCTCGGGCTGGTCTTCCACGACGCGAAATGATCACCCGGTTGGCGCCCGGGACACCGACTCGCCCGAAACTCCGTTGCCCGCCCGTTCTGAGGATGCTGGAGTGACGCAATGGATCACACAGCGGTACTGGCCCTGTTCGACCGGGACATGCGCGAGGGCGCGCGCCCCTTCGGCCTCGACTCCGTGGTGGAGCGCGTCGGAGCGGTGGTGCGGCACGTCGGACCCGAGAAGGGCTGGAACGGGGTGCTCTGGTCGGACCTCTCGGAGGCCGACGCCGACGCGGCGATCGCCGAGCAAGTGCGCCACTTCACGGGCCTGGGCCTGGAGTTCGAGTGGAAGCTGTACGCGCACGACCGGCCCGTCGATCTGGGCCGACGGCTGCGCGCGGCCGGCTTCACGGCCGAACCCGTGGAGACGCTGATGATCGCCGAGGTCGGCGAGCTGGACCTCGACGTCCGGCCGCCGCAGGGCATCGAGCTGCGGGCCGTCACCGACGCCGCGGGCGTCGACCTCGTGGCCAACGTCCATGAGCAGGCCTTCGGCACGGACAGCTCCCGGCTCCGGCACCTGCTGCTCACCCAGCTCGCCGAGGAGCCGGACACCGTGGTCGTCGTCCTGGCCCTCGCCGGTGACGTGCCGGTGAGCTCGGCCCGTATGGAACTCATCCCCGGCACACAGTTCGCGGGACTGTGGGGCGGCGGCACCGTCGAGGCCTGGCGCGGCCGCGGCATCTACCGCGCCCTGGTCGCACACCGCGCCCGAATCGCCACCGAGCGCGGCTACCGCTACCTTCAGGTCGACGCCTCGGACGACAGCCGCCCCATCCTCGAACGCCTCGGCTTCACCCCACTGACGACGACCACGCCGTACATGTACGTGGCCCCGTAACCGAGGTATCCGGCCTGCCGTGACGGGTTCGCCGCGATGTCGGCCCGTCGCTGAGATGACGGCCGGTCGCTGAGTGTTGCCGGACGCGGGAGCACGCCTTCTCACAGATCGAGTTGGTACTGCACCGCCTGGTGCGTGGGCAGATAGCCGAGGGTGTCGTTGATGCCGCGCATGTGCGTGTTGCTGTCGGCCATGTCCGTGAGGAGGCCGCCGAGTTCCGGGTGGTGCTCGCGGGCCTGTCGGATGGACCGCGCCTTCATCCAGAGACCGAGACCGTGGCCTCGGTGTTCGGGCAGCACACCGGTCCCGTAGTGCTGCGCGTCCCCTTGGCCGGTGCCCGGAACGACGAGTTCGGAGAAGCCGACGACCGACCCGTCCGCGGTGTCCACCACGGCGACGGTGTGCAGCAGTTCACCCCGCTTGGCGATCGCCTCGGCTGCGGAGAGCACCCGGTCCACGTCCCAGACGACCGTGCCGTAGTCGGTTCCGTCCATCGGCATGTCGTCCATGGCCCGGCGCGACTCGGCGAAGGTACGCGCCAGTTCGGGCGGCACCGTGCCGTCCCACTCGATCAACCGATAGCCCTCATGCGGCTGTTCGGCGATCTCGTCGATGCGGTGGAGGTCGGCGTCGGCCAGCGGGAGCCGTGCGTATGTCAGTGCCAGTACCTCGCGGAAGCCGCGCGCCGCCAGGAAGAGGTCGCCGGGGGCGTCGGTCTCGGCCTGGGCGAGAACGGAGCGGCGCCGCTCGTCGCGTGCCGCCGCGACGGCCGCGTCCAGGAGAGCGCCGCCGACACCACGCCGTCGCTCGGTCCGGTGCACGGCGATCTCCAGCTCGGCGAGATGCTCCTGCCCCTCCTTGGTGAACAGCCGCAGAAAGGCGGACCCGACCGGTGCCCCCTCGTCGTCGGACGCGAGCCATGCCAGACGGCGGCTCGACGCGCCGGCCTGGGCGTCGGTGAGCGCGGTGATGCGATGCGGCAAGGCGTCTCCGTCACGGTTGAGGTGCGGTGCGGTGCGGGCTGCGGGGGAAGCCCGCAGACGCTACCCGTGACGGAGGACGACCTGCAACAACACTGCGCGATGCGCCGCGATCTGTCGTGGTCAGCGGCGGCCCGCCTTCGACCGGTCAAGAGCCGCGACACCGAACGCCGCGAGCCCGATCTGGATCAGCCACTCGATCCAGTCCACCCCATTGGTGTCGGACACGTCGAACGCGTTCGCCAGCGCCGAGCCGATGAGCGCGGCCACGATGCCGACCCCGATCGTCCACAGAATGCCGATGCGCTGACGGCCCGGAACAACGAGCCGGCCCAGCACACCGATGATGATGCCGATCACGATGGCACTGATGATGCCCGAGATCTCCATCTCAGCCCCTTTTCGTCATACTCCTTACTGATACGAGTGCCCCCAAGACGTGAGTACAGTCCGGGCAGTTCCCCTCAGCCGGCGCCGTCGCCGATCCAGCCGGTGACCGCCAGCACCTCACGCGCGATGTCGATCACCTCGCGGTCGTCCGTCACCACGCGTACGGTGTCCGCGGGCGCCCGCTCCTCCAGCAGGCGGGCCTTGTGCGCGCTGCCCCGCAGCTCCTGTTCCAGCTCGGAGCCGAGCTCGCGCCCCTTCAGCCGCTTGGCGGCGGTGGCGTCGCCGGCCGTGAGGAGCACTCGTACGAGCCGTACGTCATCGCCCATCGCCCGCTCGAACATGCCCGCCGCCTCGGCCAGCACGCTCACGGTGTTCGTATAGATGAGGCGCCGGTGGCCGAGCTCGGCGAAGTTCCCCCACACCGCCGCCAGATTGCGTTCGGTGATCCCCGCCCGGTGCGGGTCGTCCTCCGGCGCCGGATGCACCTGCCCCATGAAGTCACCCTCCAGTACGGCGTGGGCGACCTGGGCCCGCCGCAGCCGGGCCGAAACCTCCCAGCCGACGGTCGACTTCCCGACGCCGGCGCGCCCACCGATGAGCAGAACCTCCGCATGACTCATGGGAGCAGCCTGCCAGCCGGGGGCCGGTCACGGCGATCGAGAATCGCCCGAAAGGTCAGGCGGTGTGGTCGGCCAGGCGCCACGTCCGCAGGGTGATCTCCCGTCCCCTTGATGCCCGCAGGACGGGCGCGTCGTCGGTGAGTGCGAAGCCGGTGGACCGGGCGACGGCGATGCTGGCCGCGTTGTCCTCCTCGATGCACAGCACCACGCGCCGCGCTCCCGTGTGGCGCACGGCGTACGCGGAGACGAGGCGGACGGCCCGGGAGGCCAGCCCCTTGCCCCGGTGGGCGGCTCCCACGCCGTAGGCGATCTCGACGTCCCGCTCGTCGGTCTTGCTGCGGAACAGCAGCACCTCGCCCTGGGGCAGGACCCCGTCCGTGGTGATGGCGAGCTGCATTTTGCGTCCCTGCGCCCGCGCCTCCTGGGCCTCGGTGAGATAGAACTGCGCCGCCATCGTGTCGAACGGTGAGGCCACCGGGGTCCAGCGGGCGATCTCGGGGTCGTCGTACAGCGCGACCAGTGCGGGGATGTCGTCCTCGGACCATTCGCGCAGGTGAATACCCTCTCCTTCGAGCCGCAGGTACGGAGGCGGGGCGAGTGTCAGCGGGCTGTCCATGAGGCGATCCTGCCTCGCGGGCCGACGGCGGCCAAGGGTGCGTGCGTGCCGCTCACCGCACCACGGAGCGCTCCAGATCGGCGAGACCCTGGTCGGGAGTGGTCGCGCGGCGCACGGCCTCGCGGATCACCGAGGCGGGGTCGCCCTGGTGATAGACCCGCTCCGACGGTTCGATGCCGTCGAGGAACTCCTGGTAGCGCACCGCGTACGCGAGAGGGGCGAGCGGTTCGGCGACGGCCAGGGCGCGGGCCGGATCGCTGCCCGGCACCTGCTCCCGCCACGCGTCCGCCCAGACGCGGGCGGTATCCGCGCGTACGGCCTCGGAGAGGAAGGAGTGGACGCGCAGCGCGTCCAGGACCGGGTTGCCCCAGTGTGCGTCGGCGAAGTCGACGACCACCGGCGGGCCGCCGTCGCTGCGCCAGTTGCCGGGATGGAAGTCACCGTGCACGACCGTGTCCGGCAGCCCGCACTCGTCGAGCAGCCGCCAACGATGCGTCAACTCCCGTGCCACGTCCAGCTCGTGGGAGGTCAGCTCGGCGGAGACAGGGCCGTCGAGCAACCCACGGACCCGCTCGGCGAAGACGGACGTACGACGGTCCGGCAGACTCGCGGGCCGTTCCTCCGGCCACGCGGCGAGGGCCGCCTGCGCCGCGACGAAGCGCCGCACCCCGGACGCGGCGGTCTCCGCCGACGCCTTCCAGCAGTCCTCGCCGGGGATGTGCTCCATCAGGAAGCGGCCGTCGGCGGAGCCGAGAACGGTCGGGACCAGACCCGGATCGACCCGGGCGAAAGCGGCGATGACCTCCACCTCGTCCGAGGCGAAGCGCGGAGTGGCCTTCAGCCAGACCGGGCCCCGGCCGGTCGGCAGCCGGAAGAGCCCGGCCAGATTCCACGTGCGCCGCTGCTCCACCGGCCCGGTCACCGGCCGCCCCGCCGAGGCCAGGGTGCGCGTCGACCAGTCGAGCAGTTCCCGCAGCCCGTCGATCCGCGCCCAGGGAGTCCGCAGCGGGTCGTCCCCGTGCAACAGCCCTGGATTGGCCGGGAGTTGGAGCAGTACACCGGGGCGCTCCAAAGCCTCGACGTGGTACGTCACATGACCGTCCCGCCCGCCCTCCCCACCGTCCACGGACAGCAGGCGCACCACCAACACCCGCACCCCGAGCGCCTGTTGCAGTCGCCGGACTACCGGCTCGACCTCGGACCACCACGGCACGTCGACGGAGAAGGGGCCGACGGCGCCGAGGAAGTCCTCACCCGACGTCACCCACGCACTGAAAGTTCGGCTCACCGCGACAGTGTGAGCGAGCCGGCCGCGCGCTGCCAGCGAATATCGCCGGGGTACCCCGGATGGCAGACGGCACCGGACGGGACGGCGGACGGTACCGAACGATTGACATGCAGGTAATTACCTGCATAACGTTGAGTGTGCGATCGGATGAGGAAGAGGAACCAGAGCCGGAGAGCGGACCAGTGCCGGGTGGGGACGCGGAGACGGACCAGGTCTTCAAAGCCCTGGCCGACGGGACGCGCAGGCGGCTGCTCGACAGGCTGCACGAGCACGGCGGACAGACGCTGGGGGAGCTGTGCGAGCGCATCGACATGACCCGTCAGTCGGTCACCCAGCACCTGGCCGTCCTGGAGGCGGCCAACCTGGTCAGCACGGTGCGGCGGGGGCGGGAAAAGCTGCACTACCTCAACCCCGTACCGCTTCACGAGATCCAGGAGCGGTGGATCGACAAGTTCGAGCGCCCGCGTCTGCGCGCGCTCAGTGCGGTCAAGCGACGAGCCGAGGAAGACATGAGCGACAAGCCGACATTCGTGTACGTCACCTACATCGCCAGCACACCCGAGAAGGTCTGGGACGCGCTCACCGACGCCGACCTGACCGCCGCGTACTGGGGTCACAGCAACGTCTCCGAGGACTGGCGCCCCGGCTCCCGGTGGGAGCATCGGCGCATCGACGGATCGGGGATCGCCGACGTGGTCGGCACCGTCGTGGAGAGCGAGCGGCCCACCCGGCTGGTGGCCACCTGGGCCGCGCCCGAGGACGAGGGGCAGCAGGACAAGCACTCCAGGGTCACCTACGACATCCGGCCGCACGGCGGGATCGTCCGGCTGACTGTCACGCACGAGGACCTCGCCGACGAGACCGCGGTCAAGGAGGTGTCCGCGGGCTGGCCCGCCGTGCTGGCCAACCTGAAGTCGCTCCTCGAAACGGGCAGTCCGCTGCCGCAGGAGCCGTGGCTGGTGCCGTAGCGCCGACCGGGCCGGGCGCACATGCGTCGGCCGGCCCGCGGCGTGAACGCGCGGACCGGCCGACGGTCCTCATCGGCGCAGACGTCCTGCTACGTCTGTGATGTGCTCTTCGCGGACGTGGCCGCGCACAGGAACCCCAGCACCACGGCGAGAGCGCCGATGATGATGTTGTTGAGCACGACGCCCGTGTCAGGGCTCTCGCCGACGATCCAGGGCGAGATGATCAACCACGTACCCATGGCGCACATGGCCCAGCTCAGGCCGTACATCCGGGTCGGGGTGGTGGTGAATCCGAGGGCCAGTACGCCTATCGCGATGCCCATGATGAGGTTGTGCGTCACGAGTGCGGGCTGGCTTGTCGTGTAGTGGAGTATCCACGGGGAGGTGGCGCAGTACAGACCGAGCAGGAACACCGGTCCGTCCACGAGCGCCACATCGCGACCACCGAGCATGCGGGCGTAACGGTCCCGCATTTCGGATACATCAGGGTGGCTGGTGATGTCACCCCGGGTGTTCGAGACGTTGGCCATGACTCGACTCCTTTGTCTCTGCAGGCCTGACCGCGACTGTGCGGTATGCGGTAGACGCCGCGTACGTACATTCTGCTCTTATTTCTTCTTTATGTGTAGAGGTGGGCGGGTCGGAGGCGCCTGGAGATGCGTAGCCCGCACGCAGACAGTGACGCAGCGGATACAGCCCGCGTTGGACGTGGCTCTTGACCGTCCCCGGCGGCCGGCCCGTGCGCTGGGCGAACCGGCCGTGCGTACCGGGACCGGTGGCCCGAGGAACCGGCGGGGCCTCAGGCCTGCCCGCGAGCATGTCTGAAACGCGCCAGCCCGTCGGCGAGTTCGATGATCGGGCCGGGATAGTCGTGGGCGGCGCGTTCGTGGCCCTCGAGTTTCCACGGCTCGTGCACGGCGGCCCCGTCGAGCCCTTCGAGTTCGGGCACCCAGCGCCTGACGTACGTGCCGTCCGGGTCGTACCGCTTGCCCTGGAGGACCGGATTGAGGACCCGATTGGGCCGGGTGTCGGTGCCGGTTCCCGCCACCCACTGCCAGTTGAGCTGGTTGTTCGCGACGTCGCCGTCCACCAGCAGTTCCAGGAAGTGACGGGCGCCGATCCGCCAGTCGACGTACAGCGTCTTCGTGAGGAAGCTCGCGGTCAGCAGGCGTCCCCGGTTGTGCATCCAGCCCTCGTACCGTAGTTGGCGCATGGCCGCGTCGACGACGGGATAGCCGGTCCGCCCCTCCTTCCAGGCATCGATGTCCTGTGCGGCCGAGGTCTGCGACCGCCACAGGTCGCGCCGGGTGCGGTAGTCCGCCGTGGCGGCGTCCGGCCGTGCGGCCAGCACCTGATGGTGGAAGTCCCGCCACGCGAGCTGCCGTACGAACGCCTCGGCGCCCGGCCCGCCCGCCTTCCGCGCCCGGTGGACGAGCTCGACGGGAGACAGCGTGCCGAAGTGCAGGTGCGGGGAGAGGCGCGAGGTGGCGTCCCCGGGCAGGTCGTCGTGGCGATCGTCGTACGAGCCGATCCCGGCCCGCAGCCAGGCCGTCAGCTGGTTCCTGCCCTCCGTCTCGCCGCCCGCGGCCAGCCCCTCCGACAGCCCGGACAGATCCCCGCGCCCAGGAAGTGCTTCCGAACCGATGCCCTCCGGTACGTGCACGGTGCGGGGTGCGCCGAGCACGTCACGCAGGTGCCGGCGTGCCCAGTGCCGGAAGTACGGCGTGAAGACGGCGAAGTGGTCGGAGGCGGCCGGGGTCACGGCCCCCGGTGCCAGCGCGGTGACCACCGCGTCGTGCACGTGCAGCCGGCGCCCCTCCGACTCCAGGGCGGTGCGCAGCCGTTCCTCACGCCGGTGGGCGTAGGCACTCGCACCGGCCGCCATGTGGACCTCGTCGGCGTCCGTCTCCGTGACCACCCTGCACACCTGGTCGACGACATCGCCGGACCGGAACACGAGTCGGCCGCCGCGCTCACGCAGTCCCGCGTCGAGATCCCGCAGACAGTCGGCGAGGAACGCCAGCCGGTTCGGAGCGGCGAATCCGGCCTCGTCGACGGCCCGGTCACGGACGAACAGAGGCACCACCGCGCTGGAGCCGTCGAGCGCCGCACGGAGCGGTGGATGATCGTGCAGTCGCAGGTCGGAGGTGAACAGGACGACCGAGACGTTCATGACACGACTCCCGAATTCCGGGCCGGGACGGGGCGGGGGCGGGGGCGGCGCGGGACAGGCAGGGACGGTGGGCGTCGGGCACCGGCCATCAGCCCCCGGGCGTGCCGAGCCGCGCCGCAGCGGGCTCCGTCCTGGCCGCGGTCCGGGCGATGTTGCGGGCCATGCCGCCGAACACGACCGCGTGGAACGGCGACACGCTCCACCAGTAGGCGTGGCCGAGCAGTCCGTGCGGATGGAAGAGGGCGCGCTGGCGGTAACGGACGCCGCCGTCGTCGTCCGTGTCGACGTACATCTCCAGCCATGCGAGGCCCGGCAGGCGCATCTCGGCGCGCAGCCGCAGCAGGTGTCCTCGTTCGATCTCCTCGACGCGCCAGAAGTCGAGCGAGTCGCCGACCCGCAGGCGTGCCGCGTCGCGGCGCCCTCGGCGCAGGCCCACCCCGCCGGCCAGCCGGTCCAGCCAACCGCGCACGGCCCAGGCGAGGGGCAAGGAGTACCAGCCGTTGTCACCGCCGATGCCCTCGATCACCCGCCACAGGGCCTCGGGCGGGGCGTCGACCGACAACTCGCGCCGGTCTGTGTAGAGGCTGCCGCCCGCCCAGTCGGGGTCGGTCGGCAGCGGGTCGCTCGGGGCACCCGGCACCGAGGCGGACGACCAGCGCGTGGCGACCCGCGCCTCCCGGACGCGTCGCAGCGCAAGCCGCACCGACTCCTCGAAGCCGATCGGCCCGCCCGGCGGGTCGGGCACATGCCGGGCGATGTCGTGCTCGTGGCAGACGACCTCGTGGCGCAGTGACTCGGTGAGCGGGCGCGCGATGGAACTCGGTACGGGCGTGACCAGCCCGACCCAGTGGCTGGACAGCCCAGGCGTCAGCACCGGCACCGGCACGATCAGCCGACGCGGCAGGCCCGCGACCGCCGCGTATCTGACCATCATCTCCCGGTACGTCAGGATCTCCGGACCGCCGATGTCGAAGGCCCGGCTGACGTCGTCCGGCATCCGCGCGGCGCCCACCAGCGTGCGCAGCACGTCCCGTACCGCGATGGGCTGGATCCGCGTACGGACCCAGCTCGGAGTGACCATCACCGGCAGCCGTTCGGTGAGGTAGCGCAGCATCTCGAAGGACGCCGAACCCGAACCGATGATGACCGCCGCGCGCAGCACGGTCGTCGGCACCCCGGAGTCCAGCAGGACGCGGCCGACCTCGGCCCGGGACCGCAGATGCGGCGACAGCTCCTTCTCCGGTACCCCGGCGGGGGTGAGCCCGCCCAGATAGACGATCCGGCGTACGCCCGCCTCCCGTGCCTGTTCCCCGAAGGTGCGCGCCGCCCTGCGGTCGACCTCCTCGAAGCCCTTGCCCGTGCCGAGGGCGTGCACCAGGTAGTACGCGACGTCGATGTCCTGCATCGCCCCGGCGACGGACGCGGGGTCGGTGACGTCCCCGCGCACCACCTCGACGTCGCCCGCCCACTCGTGGTCGCGGAGGGCGCCGGGGGAGCGGGCCATACAGCGCACCCGGTGGCCCGCGGCGAGGAGCTCCGGGACGAGCCGGCCGCCGATGTACCCCGTCGCGCCCGTCACCAGGCACCGCAGCCCGCCTTCCCAGACGTCACTGCTCATGAGTTCTCAGCCTTCCGTTTCGGTGTCCCTCCCTGATCACTTCCCTGGTGAAGGCCCCCTTGGATGCGCCGATCGGGCCATTGCGGCCATCCGGGTCGCGGGTGCCTGCACATGTTTTCGCAGATGGGGGGCAGACGAACTCGAGAAGAGCCGTTGGTCGATGCTGGAGGTGGCTGCCGTCATGGGCACGAAGGTGCTGGAGAGGTTCCCCGCGGGAGCCCCGCGCGGATCATGGCCCGCGGAGGAGTACGCGGCGCTGCGTCGCGCCGAGGGGCAGCCTGCGGCGGTCGTGATGGACCTGAAGTCGGACACCTTCCTCGTGGTGGTACCGGCGCTCGACGAGGACTGATTCCCGCGCGGGGTGGTCCCTGCCGGAGGCGAGACCCGACCGGCGCCGGTCATGATCGGCGCCGTGTCACCCGGTCCGCGCCGTGTCACGGTCGCCCGGTCACCGTCCCCCCGAGTGCCGCCGCCCGGCGCACGAAGGCCTCGTGCAGATCGTGGGCGGCCCGCGGCACCGAGTCCGCCTTGCGCCGCTGGAGCATCAGCAGCACCCGCGTCGAGTCGTCGGCCAGCGGACGGCAGGTGATCGTGCCCTGCCGCTCCAGCGGGTCGTCGATCACGCTGAAATCGGGCAGGACCGTGGCCCCCAGCCCCTCCGCCACCATCAGCTTGCCCATCTCCGCGCCGTCGGTGGAGTAGGCGAAGGACGGCTCACGACCGCCCAGCAGACGGTGCACGTACCGGTGCATCACATAGCCGGAGCGCATCGCGATGAGCGGCTCGGCGAGCAGGTCGGACACGGACACCACCGACAGCGACGCGAGTGGACTGTCCGGCCGTACGCACACCACCGGCCGTCCGCGCAGCAGCTCCGTGGCCTCGAAGTCGGCGGCCACGTCATCACCCTCCAGGTGGTTCACCAGACCGAGGTCGAAACCGCCCTCCGACAGGGCCCGGTGGATCTCCGACTGCTGGGCGCCGACGACCTCCACCTGCGTCGCCGGGTGCGTGGCCCGGAACTCCCGTACGGCCGGAATGAGCAGCGGCACCGTCGCCGCGTTCACCGTGCCGACGCGCACCATCCGGCTGATGCGGTGCTGCTCGCCCGCGGCGCCCCGCAGCCGGTCCACCGCGTCGAGGACGTTGATGATGTGCGGCAGGAGCTCCCGCCCCTCCGCGCTCATCCTCGCGCCGGTCCGCTTGCGCTCCAGGAGGTCGACCCCGAGTTCGCGCTCCAGATTCCGTACGGTCTCGCTCAACGCGGGCTGGGAGAGGTGGAGTTCCTCGGCGGCCCGGCGCAACGAGCCGAGCCGGGTGACCGCCGCGATGTATTCCAGCTGCTCTGTTCGCACCGCAGCAGAATGCTGCGCCCGCTCCGACCTGTTCAAGGGCTGCCCTGTCACACCTTCGTGAAATTCGCCGGTCCGCGATGCGAGACCGATCGGGTATTCCTTGACGGTCCCGACCGGCGGCTGCCACGATCGGGAACATGACGATGCGACTGGACCTCACGCGGCGACGCCATGTCGACCTCGCGCGTGTCTCCAGCGCCGCATGTTGCCGCGCGGCCTGATCCACCGGATCCGCTGCGCCTCACCCCCCTCTTCCTCCCGGCATTCCGACGCCCACGGCTGCCGACAAGCCGTGCGTCGCTTTACGTCGCCCGAATTCGGCAGCGCATCGGCTCCCACCGAATTCGACCTGCCCGAATTCCCCGCAACAAGGGAAAAGGCCGAGTACTTCGGCCGCCGCGTACCGCCCCTCGTACGTGAACCGGAAGCCCAACTCCCGCACACCGAGCCCGAGTCCGCGCCCGTCCACGCGTGACCGCCCACCCCGTGGTGTCTCCCGCACGGAGGCACCCCTCTGTCCCGAAAGAGGGCCCATGGCCACCGTCCTGTCCGTCTCCGGCAGCCCCTCCGCCTCCTCCCGCACGAACCGGCTCCTGCGCCACCTGGACACGCGGCTGACCGCGCAGGGCCACCAGGTGGTCCCGCTCGACGTCCGTACGATCCCCGCCGAGGCCCTGCTCGGCGCCGACTTCAGGCATCCGGCGATCATCGAGGCCACCGAGCTCTTCGGCCGTGCCGACGGCATCGTGATCGGTACCCCCGTCTACAAGGCCGCCTACTCCGGCGTCCTCAAGGCGCTGCTCGACCTGCTCCCGCAGTACGCCCTCGGCGGCAAGACCGTGCTGCCCCTGGCCACCGGCGGCACCACCGCCCATGTGCTGGCCATCGACTACGCCCTGCGCCCGGTGCTCAGCTCCATGGGCGCCCGGCACATCGTCCAGGGCTGGTTCACCCTCGACAAGGACATCACGGTGGGCGGGGACGGCGGACTCACGGTGGCCGCCGCGGCCGACGAGGCACTGACCCAGGTGCTCGACCAGTTCTCCGACGCCCTGGGCGGCCGTACGCCGATCCTCGCAGCGGCCGGCTGACCGTGTCCCCGACCGCCTCCGCACGGGGCGCCGCCAAGGCGATCGCCGACGACGCGGAGGCCCTGGCAGTCGCCGCCGCACTGGCCGACGAGTTGCTCGGTGCGGCAGCACGAGCGGTCGACACGGCCCGCGCCGACCTGACGGAGGCGTCGGCCGCCGAGGCGTCCATCGCCGTGGCCGCCGCGAAGGTGCACGCCGCGACCACCGCCGTCGAGGTGTCGGGAGCCCTCTTCGAGGTGTCCGGCACCCGGTCCGCCCTCAACTCCCTCAATCTGCACCGGCATTGGCGCGACGCCCGCACCCACACCCACACCCTGCACGACCCGGCCCGCTGGAAGATCCAGCACATCGGCCGGTACGTACTGAACCGCACGCTGCCTCCGTGTCATGGACTGCTCTGAGACCAGGAGGAACGCCCACGCCGAAGCCGGAATCACCCACGGCACCCCGTCCATGGGCATCCCGCCCACGACACCCCGCCAGCACCCCTCGATCGGAGAACGGACCCGTGTCCCTCACCTTTCACTGGTTCCTGCCCACCAACGGCGACAGCCGTCATGTCGTCGGCGGCGGCCACGGCACCCCGGCCACGGCGTCCGGCCGGGATCGGCCGCCCACGGTCGCCTACCTCAGCCAGATCGCCCGCGCCGCCGAGGACCTGGGCTTCGTCGGCGCGCTCACACCCACCGGCGCCTGGTGCGAGGACGCCTGGCTGACCACCGCGATGGTCAGCCGGCACACCGAGCGGCTGAAGTTCCTGGTCGCCTTCCGGCCGGGCTTCGTCTCGCCGACGCTCGCCGCGCAGATGGCCTCGACCTTCCAGCGCCAGTCCGGCGGACGGCTCCTCCTCAACGTCGTCACCGGCGGGGAGAACCACGAGCAGCGTGCCTACGGCGACTTCCTCGACAAGGACGCCCGCTACCGTCGTACCAGCGAATTCCTGCAGATCGTCCGGGACTTGTGGGAAGGCAAGACCGTCGGCCTGTCCGGCGAGTTCCTCCAGGTCGAGGACGCCCGCCTCGCCCGCGTGCCCGACCCCGTCCCCGAGGTCTACTTCGGCGGCTCCTCGCCCATCGCGGGCGAGGTCGCGGCCAAGCACGTGGACGTGTACCTCACGTGGGGCGAACCGCCCGCACAGGTCGCCGAGAAGATCGCGTGGGTCCGCGCGCTGGCCCAGCAGGAGGGGCGTAGCGTCCGGTTCGGCATCCGGCTGCACGTCATCACCCGTGACACGTCCGAGCAGGCATGGGCGGAGGCGGACCGGCTGCTGGCCGGCTTCGACCCGGAGACCGTGAAGTCCGTACAGGCCGGTCTCGCCCGCAGCGAGTCCGAGAGGCAGCAGCGCATGCTCGCCCTGCACGGTGGCGGCAACCTCCCCCAAGCTCTGAACTCCGTTGGAGCAGGGGGGACCCCCACTGGCCTGGAGATCCACCCCAACCTCTGGGCCGGTATCGGTCTCGTGCGCGGCGGCGCGGGCACCGCCCTGGTCGGCAGCCACGACGAGGTCGCCGAACGCATCGCCGAGTACCACCGCCTCGGCATCGACGAGTTCGTGCTCTCCGGCTACCCGCACCTGGAGGAGGCGTACTGGTTCGGCGAGGGCGTCCTGCCCCGGCTGGCCGCGCAGGGGCTGTGGCGGCACCCGTTCGCCGAGCGCCCGGCCCCCGCGGCGCAGGTGCCGTTCGCGAACTGAGGATCCGGGGGCACGGTCGTCACCCAGTTCCCCCGGAACGCCGCCCGCGCCCTCGGAAAATCGCTGTACGCGGCCGTCCCCCGGGTGATGACCTTGTGTGAGCCGCCCAGCTCGCACAAGGCAGCAAGGTGGCGGGGGAGAGGGGCGACAGCCGTGACCGCCAAGAACAACATCCTGCTGTCCGACATCGTCGGCTCCACCGCCTACAGCCTGGCCTACGCGGGCTCGGACGTGGACCGCCTCGGCATGTTCGCCATATTCCGCAGCCCCTGTCGAGGCTTCGCCGCGCTCGTGTCCGCAGCCCCCGAGGAGCAGGCCGAGAGCGATGAATGGGGGCAGAGGTGACCAGGAGACTCCGCGACGCCTGCAAGCTCGGGCACGCCTGGACCCAGGAGAACACGCGGATCACCAAGCAAGGATGGCGGGCCTGCCGGACCTGCCACCGAGAGGCCAACCGCCGCGCCAACGGCTGGAAGCCGCGCCCGGACCGCAGCGACTTCGACCACGAGTTCTTTGCTGGCGACGTTGCGCCCACCGCGTGGCTGGCTGGCCTCCTTGCGGCTGATGGTTGTGTGCGGGGTCATCGGATCTGGCAGCTCTCGCTGTCCGGCGACGCCGGGGCACACCTGGTGAAGGCGTCTGCCAGCCTGATCGGCCATCGACGCAGCATCGGCGTTCAGCGGACCGGCAGCCAGCCGAGCCATCGGCTACATGTCAGCTCCGCCCAGCACGTCACCGACCTCGCCAACGTCTGGAAGATCACCCCGCGCAAGTCGCTGACTCTCCAGTGGCCGACACCCCCGGCGCATCTCGCGCGGCCGTTCGTGCGGGGGTATGTCGACGGCGATGGCCATGTCTCGGCAACGGAGGGTGGGCGCTTCAAGGTGATCGGCACCCCCGAGTTCATCGAGGGCATGCGGTCCGTCCTACCCATCACCGGCGGTCATGTACAGCAGGTGGGAGCCCGGACGGTCGCGTTCGCCCTCAAGGCCCGCAAGGCTCGGGACCTTTTTGCGTGGATGTGCACAGACGCAGACCTTCCGCTGTCAGGCAAGGCCCGCACCGCATTGGAGATCATCTCGTGAAGCTCCCTCGCGGCGCCACCCTGCTGTCCGGCATCGTGGGCAGCACCGCATATGGCCTGGCTCGCCCAGACTCAGACGTCGACCGA
This sequence comes from Streptomyces sp. NBC_00878, assembly GCF_026341515.1. Lineage (NCBI taxonomy): Bacteria > Bacillati > Actinomycetota > Actinomycetes > Kitasatosporales > Streptomycetaceae > Streptomyces > Streptomyces sp. NBC_00878. The sequence goes on from NZ_JAPEOK010000003.1 coordinate 47,346, forward strand.
CTCGGACTCTTTGCCGCGCCCACAGCGGACCTACATGGGCTCAAGCCACAGCCCGAGACCTACACGAGCACGCGACCTGATGTCTGCCTCCACGAGGCCCGGAAGTGGTGTCGGCTCGCCCTGAGTGGCAATCCGACCGTCATGGAACTCGTCTGGCTGCCCGACGAGTTGTACGAGGTCCGCACGGAGCTGGGCGACGAACTCATCGGCATCCGCACGACGCTGCTGTCCGCGAAGCGCGTCCGCGACGCCTATCTCGGGTACGCCACCCAGCAGTTCAAGCGCCTCTACGACCGTGGCGACAGCTCGTTCTCCGCGGACACCCGAAAGCGGACCGCGAAGCATGCCCGACATCTGCGCCGCCTGTGCCATCAGGGCTTCGAGCTGTACGCCACCGGGCGTCTGAGCATCCGCGTCGAGGACCCGAGGAGTACCACCGCTTCGGCGAACAGGTGGCAGCCGACGCCATGGCCGCGCTGCCCCTGCTCAAGCACTACGAGGCTGCCTTCGACGAGACCCGCAGCGCCCTGCCGGAACAGCCCGACGAGGCGCCCGTCGAGGCGTGGCTGCGCCGGGTCCGGGCCCAGTACTACACACCTGCGGGTGCGCCGGGGCGGTGACCGAAAAAATCTTCCGTGGATGTCGTGGCGTGTGTCGATCCGGCGGTTCCCCCTTCGTGTAGTCAGTGAGAGACCACCAAGGAGGAGCGTCATGAAGCACTACCTGTTGAGCGTCATGCAGCCGGTGGGCGAGCCGCCCGCACCCGAGGTCCTGCAAGGGATCATGCACAACCTCGAGGTCTTCCACGCCGAACTGAAGGAGGCCGGCGCCTGGGTGTTCGCCGGGGGACTGCACGGGCCCGAGACGGCCACCGTGCTGCGGGCCGACAAGGGGGACGTACTGATCACCGACGGCCCGTACACGGAGAGTAAGGAATACCTCGGCGGGATCTGTCTCATCAAGGCACCCGACCTCGACGCGGCGCTCGAATGGGGCCGCAAGGCGACGCTGGCGACCACGCTTCCCATCGAGGTGCGGCCCTTCATGGGCGAGGCCGAGGGCTGAGGGCATGGGAGTGAGGACAGAGGACTGAGGACCGATGACCGCGAAGGCCGCCATCGAGGCCGTCTTCCGCGCGGAATACGGCCGTGCGGTCGCCGTCCTCGTCCGCTTCTTCGGCGACATCGACCTCGCCGAGGAAGCGGTCCAGGACGCCTTCGCCACGGCGGTGCGGAAGTGGCCGGAGACGGGAATCCCGCCGAGCCCGGCCGGGTGGATCATCACCACCGCCCGGAACCGGGCCGTCGACCGGCTGCGCCGCGAGTCCACGCGTGAGGTCCGGCACGCCGAGGCGGCCCAGCTGTACGCCCCCGACGCACCGCCCGAGGAGGGCCCCGTGCGCGACGACCGGCTCCGCCTGATCTTCACCTGCTGCCACCCCGCGCTCGCCACCCAGGCCCAGGTCGCCCTCACCCTGCGACTCCTAGGCGGGCTCACCACCGCCCAGATCGCCCGCGCCTTCCTGGTCCCCGAGCCCACCATGGCCCAGCGCCTGGTCAGGGCCAAGGCCAAGATCCGCGACGCCCGTATCCCGTACCGCGTCCCGCGAGAGGCCGACCTCCCCGATCGCGTCAGGGGAGTGCTGGCCGTCGTCTACCTCATCTTCAACGAGGGGTATGGGGGCCGGGCGGACCTCTGCGCGGAGGCCATCCGCCTCGGCCGCCTCCTCGCCGAGCTGATGCCGGACGAGCCGGAGGTCCTCGGGCTGCTCGCGCTGATGCTCCTGATCGAGGCGCGCCGCCCGGCCCGGGAGACCCCCGACGGAGACCTGGTCCTCCTCGCCGACCAGGACCGTCGCCTCTGGGACCGTGACCTGATCACCGAGGGACAGTCCCTGGTGCGCCGCTGCCTGCGCCTGGACCGACCAGGCCCGTACCAGATCCAGGCCGCGATCAACGCCGTCCACAGCGACGCGCCCACCGCGGCCGCCACCGACTGGGGCCAGATCCTCGCGCTCTACGACCAGCTCATGATCCTCGCCCCGAACCCGGTCGTCGCCCTCAACCGCGCGGTGGCGGTCGCCGAGACCGAGGGCCCGCGCACTGCCCTCGCCCTCGTCGACGCCCTCGATCTCGACGGCTACCACGCCTTCCACGCCGTACGAGCCGACCTGCTGCGGCGCACCGGGCGGCCGACGGAAGCGGCAGCGGCGTACGAGGCGGCCATCGCCCTCACCGAGAACCCGGCCGAGCGCGCCCACCTGGAGCGCCGCAGGACGGAGCTTCAGGTGGAGTGAGCCGCTACACGCTCAACGTGGAGTGAGCCGCTACGCGCTCAACGTGGAGTGAACCGCTACACGCTCAATGCCTCCCGCACCGACCGCTCCGCCTCCTGCCCGCCCTCACCGGACGACGTGACCCGCCCGGCCTCCAGGACGTAGTAGCGCTGCGCCGCCCGCATCGCGAAGCCGACGTGCTGCTCGACGAGGAGCACCGAGAGCCCGCCGCGGGCGGCCAGCGCGAGGATCGTCTCCTCGATCTCCGCCACGACCGAAGGCTGGATGCCCTCGGTCGGCTCGTCGAGCAGAAGAATCCGAGGGTCCGTCACCAGGGCCCGGGCGATGGCCAGTTGCTGCCGCTGACCGCCGGAGAGCAGCCCCGCCCGCCGCCCCGACAGAGTCCTCAGCGCGGGGAACAGATCCAGCGCCTCGGCAATCGCCGCTTTGCCGCGCTTACGGCCGTCCGCGATCAACTGGAGGTTCTCCGCCGTCGTGAGATGGGGGAAGGCCTGCTGGCCCTGTGGCACGTAGGCCATGCCGCGCGCCACGCGTTCGTGGGGCTTGCGGCGTGTGACGTCCTCGCCGTCGAGACGGATCGCACCGCTCGACGGGGTGAGCAGTCCCACGGCCGCCCGCAGCAGCGTGCTCTTGCCCGCGCCGTTGTGCCCGAGCACCGCGGAGACACCGTCGTCCGGCACCTCCACGGAGACTCCGTGCAGGACCAGACTGCGGTTGTAGCCGACCCGTATGTCGTCGATCTCCAGCTTCATGTCCGCCTCACGCCTCCTGTTCCTGTACGGCCGCGCCGGGCGCCGTGCCACCCGCGGGCTCGGGCTCCTCCGGCAGGATCAACTCGGCGTCCTGGACGGCCGCGTGCCCGAGGTACACCTCCTGCACCTTGGGATCGGCCTGCACCTCGGCCACCGTCCCCTCGCTGAGCACCTTGCCCGCGTGCAGCACGCTGACGCTGCGCGCGAAGGACCGCATGAAGTCCATGTCGTGCTCGATGACGACCACGGTCCGCTCCTCGCTGATGCGCTCCAACAGCTCGCCCGTGGCCTGCCGTTCGTCGTGGCTCATCCCGGCGACCGGTTCGTCGAGCAGCAGCAGCCGTACGTCCTGCACGAGCAGCATGCCGATCTCCAGCCACTGCTTCTGCCCGTGCGCGAGCGTCCCGGCGGGGGAGTCGGCCAGCTCCGTGAGCCCGACCGTGTCCAGCGCACGTGCGACGGGCTCCGGCACGCCCTTGCGGCGCCGGAGCATCGTCAGCACGCCGCGCCTGGCACCGGCCGCGATGTCCAGGTTCTGAAGGACCGTCAACTCCTCGAAGACGGTGGCCGTTTGGAATGTACGGCCGATCCCGGACCGGGCGATGTCGTGCACGCTCCGCCCGAGCAGCTCCTTGCCCCCGAAGAGCACGGAGCCCTCGGCCTTCACGAGACCCGTGACGGCGTCGACGAGCGTGGTCTTGCCCGCGCCGTTCGGTCCGATCAGGAAGCGCAGATCGCCCGGCCGCACGTCGAGGTCCACCCCGTCGACGGCGGTGAACCCGTCGAAGGACACCCGTAGTCGGCGTATCTCAAGGCCCGAGAGTTCACTCATGCTGCTTCTCCAAGAGGAAGGGCAGGTGTCTTGCCCCCGGTCGAGTCCCCGGTCGCGCGTGACGACCTGCGCCGCCGTACGATCCCCACCAGCGAGGCGAGACCGCCCGGCAGGAACGCCAGGGCCACGATGAAGAGCAGGCCCTGGAAGTACGTCCAGGCCGCCGGGAACTCCTCCGACAGTGCCGTCTTGGCCCACGCCACCCCGATCGCGCCGAGCACCGCGCCGACCAGGCTCGCCCGCCCGCCGACCGCGGCACCGATGACGAACTCGATCGACGGCACGATGCCGATCATCGCGGGGGAGATGATGCCGACCGCGGGCACGAACAGCGCGCCCGCGAGCCCGGCCATGCCTGCGGCCACGACGTACGCGACGAGCTTCACGTTCGCCGGGTTGTACCCGAGGAAGCGCACCCGCTCTTCCGAGTCCCGTACGGCGACGAGGAGTTCGCCGTAGCGGCTGTGGATCAGCTGCCGGGCGAGGGCGATCAGCAGCAACAGCGCGGCGGCGATGATGAAGTACACCATCCGCTGGTTGACCGGGTCGTTGAGGTCGTAGCCGAAGAAGCCCTGGATGTCGGTGAGTCCGTTGGTGCCGCCGGTCGTGGCCTGCTGGCCGATCAGCCAGATCGCGAAGGCCGCGGCGAGCGCCTGGCTGAGGATCGCGAAGTACGCGCCCTTCACCCTGCGGCGGAAGATGAACGAACCGAGGATCGCGGCGACGGCCATCGGTAGCAGTACGGTCGCGGCGATGGCGAAGAGCGGGTTCTCGAACGGCCGCCACCACCAAGGGAGTTCGGTGGCCGTGCCGTAGAGCTGCATGAAGTCGGGAAGGTTGCCAGGACCCGCGTCGGCGATCTTCAGATGCATCGCCATCGCGTAGCCGCCGAGCCCGAAGAACACGCCCTGCCCGAGGGTGAGCAGCCCGCCGCGGCCCCAGGCCAGACAGATGCCGACGGCGACCATCGCGGTGCACAGGTACTTGGCGAGCAGCCCGAGCCGGAAGTCCGAGAGCGCCAGCGGGGCTACCGCGAACAGGGCGAGGGCAGCCGCGGCGAATCCGCCCCAGGCGCGCGCCGACCGGCCTTTGAGCAGGGGCAGCAGGGTCATACCAGACTCCTCGTACGCAGCGTGTACAGCCCCTGGGGCCGCCACTGGAGGAACGCGACGATGGCCACGAGGACGAGCACCTTCGCGACGCTGACGGTGGTGGAGTACTCCAGGACGGACTGCAGGACGCCGAGGACGAACGCGACGATGACCGTCCCCTTGAGCTGTCCGATGCCGCCGACCACGATCACCAGGAACGCGTCGATGATGATGTTGGTGCCCATCGTGGGACCGATCGGACCGACCAGCGTCAGCGCGACTCCCGCGACTCCCGCGAGCCCGGACCCGAGGAAGAACGCGGTCCGGTCCACCCGCGAGGTGGAGATGCCGGACACCTCGGCCAGATCACGGTTCTGCACGACCCCGCGGATCCGGCGGCCGAGCGGAGTCAGCCGCAGCGTCAGCGACAGCGCGACCACCGCCGTGATCGCCAACCCCAGAATGAACAGACGGCTGTTGGCGAAGGTCAGCGGATCGTCGCCGCCGATGACGGTGATGTTCCCGGTGAGCAGATCGGGCGCGCGGGTCTGCACGTTCGGCGCGCCGAAGATGTCCCGGGCGAGCTGCTGGAGCATCAACGAGACGCCCCAGGTGACGAGCAGCGTGTCGAGCGGCCGCAGATACAGGCGGCGGATGAGCAGCCACTCAAGAAGCGCGCCGAGCCCGCCGGCCACCAGGAAGGCGACCGGCAGTGCGACGAGCAGCGAGAGGCCCGCGCTGGAGATGGACTTCTGGAGGACGTACGTCGTGTAGGCGCCAGCCATGATGAACTCGCCGTGGGCCATGTTGATGACGTTCATCTGGCCGAAGGTGAGCGAGAGACCGAGCGCGATGAGCAGCAGGACGGCACCGATGCTGATGCCGGTGAAGGTCTGACCGAGGATCACGGTCATGCGGCGGCTCCGGGGAGGCGGACGCGGGGCCGGTCTTCGTTGCCGAAGGCCGACCCCACGTGACGGTCGGTCAGGAGAGGCCGGAGGCCCAGGAGTAGCCCTTCAGGTACGGGTCCGGCTTGATCGCCTTGCCGGAGTCCCACACCTGCTCGATCAGCCCGTCGGTGCCGATCTTTCCGATCCGGGCGGTCTTGTAGATGTGCTGGCTCGCGCCGTCCACGGTTACCTTGCCCTCGGGAGCGTCGAAGGTGATGCCGTCGGAGGCCGCCTTCACCTTCTCCGGGTCGAAGGACTTGGCCTTCTCGACCATCGCCTTCCACAGGTAGACCGAGGTGTACGCGGCCTCCATCGGGTCACTGGTCGGCTTGTCCTGGCCGTACTTGGCCTTGTACGCCTTCACGAACTTGGTGTTCGCCTCGCCCGCGGTCGTCTGGTAGTAGTTCCAGGCCGTCAACTGCCCGGCCAGGTACTGCGATCCGATCGACTTGACCTCTTCCTCGGCGATCGACACCGAGACCACCGGCATGCTCGTGGCGGTCAGACCCGCCGACTTGTATTCCTTGAAGAAGGCCACGTTCGAGTCGCCGTTGAGGGTGTTGAAGACCGCGTCGGCCTTCGACGCCTTCACCTTGTTGGCGATGGTGCTGAACTCGGTGGACCCCAGCGGCGCGTAGTCCTCGCCGAGCACCTTCATGCCATTGGCCTTCGCGTACGCCCTGATGATCTTGTTGGCGGTGCGCGGGAAGACATAGTCGCTGCCGACGAGGTAAATGCTCTTCTTGCCCTGGCTCTTGAGGTAGTCGAGCCCCGGGACGATCTGCTGGTTGGTGGTGGCACCCGTATAGAAGATGTACGGGGACTCCTCAAGTCCCTCGTACTGCACGGGATAGAACAGCAGTGACTTGTTCTTCTCGAAGACGGGCTTCACGGCCTTGCGGCTCGCCGAGGTCCAGCAGCCGAAGGTGGCCGCGACCCGGTCCTCCTTGATGAGTTTGCTCGCCTTCTCGGCGAACGTCGGCCAGTCGGAGGCGCCGTCCTCGCTGATCGGCTTGATCTTCTTGCCGAGCACGCCGCCCGAGGTGTTGATCTCGTCGATCGCCAGCTTCAGCGAGTCGCGTACGGTCACCTCGCTGATCGCCATGGTGCCGGAGAGCGAGTTGAGCAGGCCGACCTTGACCGTGTCGCCGCTCGTGTCGGCCTTGGCCGCCGCGTCGGACGTGCCGCCCGCGGTGTCGGTCTTGGCGCCGCACGCGGCGAGCGTGACGACGGCGACGAGCGCGGCGGCGCCCGCCATCACCCGGCGTCGGGAAGGACCGGACCCCTGGAAGCCGTGGAAACCGCTGGAATCGCTGGAACGGCTGGAACCGCTGGACAAAAGAACCCCCTCGGGCTGGGAGGACAACCTCCTCCTGAAGTGCGGTCCACAGCCTCAAGTCATCCTGTTTCCGCGGCGTTTCGCCTTACTTTCCCGGCGGTATCTTCCGGCTCTCACCGGGCAACAAAAAATGCCTCAGGCGGAATTCTGTCCATGAATTCACAGTTCGCCCGAGGCATTCTAATTACTTCCTGTGGGAAGTATCTTCGCGGAGGCGCGAGCATGTCAAGGCCGGGTTTCGTGAAGATCCAGCTGGGCCACGACGTCGAAGTCCACGCCGTCCGCCCGCGCCAGGTAGATGCGCTGGCGTACGTGACTGCCGCGCAGGTGGAGCAGCCCGCGCGGGCCCTCGTACGAGACGGTGTCCGCCGCCGCGCCGATCGCGGAGACGTCGAGGGTCCTGGCCCGGTCGATGAGCGCGGCCAGCAACAGGACGCCCTCGTAACACGATTCGCCGAGACTGCCGAGAACCGGCGCCTCGACTCCGTATCGCCCGGCGTACTGGCCGTGGAAGTCGAGGGTGTCCTGATTGGCGAGGGACGCGAAGAACCCGGCCGTGCTGTAGAGGCCGGCGGTGGCCGTGGGGCCGCTCGCCATCAGCATGTTCTCGTCCATCAAGGTGCTCAGCCGAAGGCAGCGCTCGTCGAGGCCAGACGCGGCGAACGCCCGGTTGAAGCGGACCGCGTCGCTGCCCACGAGCAGCATCAGCACGGCGTCCGCGTCCGACCGCTCGATCCGGCGCAGCACCCCGTCGAAGTCGTGGGTGCCGAGCGGCAGATACGCCTCCGCGCGGATGCCGCCGCCCGACTCGCGCGCGTAGTGGTGTGCCGCGCGGGCCGTGCGGCGCGGCCAGACGTAGTCGTTGCCGACGACGAACCACCGGCGCACCCGGTGCTCGCGGGCCAGCAGGTGCATGGCGGGCCGCAGTTGGTCGTTCGGGGTCTCGCTCGTCAGGAACACTCCGGCCGTGTCCTCGCCGCCCTCGTACAGCGCCGTATACACGTAGGGCACCCGGTGGGCGATCCGCGGGGCCAGCGCCTGGCGTACGGAGGAGATGTGCCAGCCGGTGACGCCCTGCACGATGCCGAGGTCGACCAGCGCCTCGACGTTCTCCGCGATGCGGTGCGGTTCGGCGCCGCCGTCGACCGGCAGCAGCCGCAGCTCCTTGCCGAGCACCCCGCCCGAGCGGTTGACCTCCTCGACGGCGAGCCGCGCGCACAACTCGCACGTGGGTCCGAAGATCCCGGCGGCGCCCTGCATGGGAAAGACCAGCGCCACGCTGACGACCGAGTCGTCGGCCGTGAACCAGTCGAGCGGAGGCGGGTCGAGCCGGACCATGGGGGCATGATTCCGGGAACGCCCGGTGAACTCCAGTCCGTCTCGGGGTACGGTCCACGCCCGCCGCGGCACAGATCCGCGCCGGGAGTGTGCGGCGGCCGGGTCCGGACGTGCGGCACCCGCACGCCCTGCGGCGGCAGATGCGGGAGATCCTTGTGGGAAGCGGGACTTGTACGATGGGCTGACCCCCGCGAGCGAGGAGAAGGATGCCGACCCCACCTCCGCTTCGGTCCCAGGACCTCATGCGCCTCTTGACGCGGGCCGAGCGACTGGCCGCGCGCCGGCTCCAGGCCGCCCTGGACGAGCACGGCTGCTCGCTCGACGCCTGGCGGGTGCTCTCCCTGCTCTCCGACGGTGCGGGGCACCCGATGGCGGCGGTCGCCGAAGCGGCTTTCCTGCCGCCCCCGACCCTCACCAAGCTGGTCGACCAGCTCGTCGACCAGAACCTGGTCTTCCGACGTGTCGATCCTCTGGACCGGCGGCGCATCCTCGCCCACCTGACCCCGCGCGGTGAGACGTACTGGCGGCGCGTCGACCGGGAGGTCCGCGACCAGTGGCCCGTCCTGAGTGACAGCGACGACGAACTGTTGCGGGGGCTGCTGCACCGGCTGGCGGACACGCTCGACGGGGCGGCCGCCGAGTCCTCGGTGTAGGCGCCCGAGAACCCTTCGCGTGTGGCCGTTGGGCCCCCGGTGTGATCTGTGACGCCTTCGGACAGTTGCATCGCGTGAGGTGGAATGCTCGATGCCGTATAAATGGTTGGCGTATACATCGAGCTTGCCGCTCGATCCCACGCGCGCGGGCGACCAGCCCGCCCCGACCAGCGAGGCACCGTGAACCAGTCCACCCCCGAGCGGCCCGCCGACACCGTGGCCCGGCTGCGCGCCACGTTCCGCACCGGCCGCACCAAGCCCGTCGCCTGGCGCACCACCCAGCTGCGCCGACTGCGCGAGATGCTCACCTCGCACGGTGAGGACCTGGCCGGGGCCCTCCACGCGGACCTGGGCAAGAGCTCCACCGAGGCCTTCCGCACGGAGATCAACTTCGTCGTACGGGAGATCGACCACACCCTGGAGCACCTCGACGGGTGGCTGCGCCCCGAGTCCGCCCCCGTCCCCGCGCACCTCGGCGCGGACGCCACGGCCTGGACGCGATACGACCCACTCGGCGTCGTCCTGGTCATCGCCCCCTGGAACTACCCGGCGCAGCTGTTGCTCGCGCCGATGGCCGGCGCGCTCGCCGCCGGCAACGCGGTCGTCGTCAAGCCCAGTGAACTCGCCCCGGCCACCTCCGGCGTCCTGGCCCGGCTCCTGCCGGAGTACCTCGACACCGATGCGGTCGCCGTCGTCGAGGGCGGCATCCCCGAGACCACGGCCCTGCTCGCAGAGCGCTTCGACCACATCTTCTACACCGGCAACGGCACCGTCGGCCGCATCGTCATGACCGCCGCCGCCCGGCACCTCACCCCGGTCACCCTCGAACTCGGCGGCAAGTCCCCGGCGTTCGTCGACCGGGACGCCGACCTGACCGTCGTCGCCGAGCGCCTCGCCCGCGGCAAGTTCCTCAACGCCGGGCAGACCTGCGTCGCGCCCGACTACGTACTCACCGACCCGGAGACGGCCCGCGCCCTGGAACCGGTTCTGGCCAAGGCGGTCGAGGGCCTGTACGGATCCGACCCCGCCGCCTCCACCGAGTACGGCCGGATCATCAACGAGCGGCACTTCGACCGCCTCACCGGACTGCTCGACTCCGGGCGTGTCGTCGTCGGCGGTGACAGTGACCGCGCCACCAGGTACATCGCGCCGACCGTCCTGGCCGACGTCGACCCCGACGCGCCCGTCATGCGCGAGGAGATCTTTGGTCCGGTCCTGCCGATCGTGACCGTCTCCGGTCTGGACCAGGCCGTCGACTTCATCAACGACCGCGACAAGCCCCTGGCGTTGTACGTCTTCACCGAGTCCGACATCACGCGGGAACGGCTCGCCGCCGAAACCTCCTCCGGAGCCCTCGGATTCGGCCTGCCTCTCGCCCATCTCACCGTCTCCGACCTGCCCTTCGGCGGCGTCGGCGCGAGCGGCATGGGCAGTTACCACGGCCGCTATTCGATCGAGACATTCAGCCACCGCAAGGCGGTGCTGGAGAAGCCGCTGAGCTGAACGGGGCGGCCCCGGGGCGAGTTGACTGGTCTACACCCTTGACTGGTCCAGACCAAAGGAGTTGAGTATGCCTCCACACCCCCCACCACGGCCGCCCCTTACGCCGTGGCCGGTCACACCGGCCTGCGCGCACAAGGTTCCGCTTCGCTCTGCCCCCGTACGGGTGCGGCCGTGCTCCGCGAAGGAGTTGGTCCTGTGTCGAGGCGTCGTATCTCCGCGTTCGTGGCCGCGCTCGTGCTCGCAAGCGCCGCGCCGGTGCTCCTGCCGGCATCCAGCGCGTCCGCGGCGGCCTGTTCGAGCTACCCGAACTGGGTGGCCGGCCAGTCGTACGTCACCGGCAACATCGTCCGCTACACCGACGGCAAGGCATACATAGCCGAGCACGACAACCCGGGCTACGACCCCATCATCAGCACCTGGTTCTGGGAGCCGTACGCCTGTGACGGAGGCACCACACCCCCCAGCCCGTCCGGCTTCGTCGTGAGCGAGGCGCAGTTCAACCAGATGTTCCCGAACCGGAATTCCTTCTACACGTACAGCGGGCTGACGGCCGCGCTGAGCGCCTACCCCGGCTTCGCGAACACCGGCAGCGACACCGTGAAGAAGCAGGAGGCCGCGGCCTTCCTCGCCAACGTCAGCCACGAGACCGGCGGTCTCGTCCACATCGTCGAGCAGAACACCGCCAACTACCCCCACTACTGCGACTGGAGCCAGCCGTACGGCTGCCCGGCCGGCCAGGCCGCCTACTACGGCCGCGGACCGATCCAGCTCAGCTGGAACTTCAACTACAAGGCCGCGGGCGACGCGCTCGGCATCGACCTCCTCAACAACCCCTGGCTCGTACAGAACGACTCCGCCGTGGCCTGGAAGACGGGCCTCTGGTACTGGAACACGCAGAACGGCCCCGGCACGATGACCCCGCACAACGCCATGGTCAACCAGGCCGGCTTCGGCCAGACGATCCGCTCCATCAACGGCTCCCTGGAGTGCGACGGGAAGAACCCGGCGCAGGTGCAGAGCCGGGTGAACAACTACACGCGGTTCACCCAGATCCTCGGCACGACGACGGGCAACAACCTGTACTGCTGAGGTACCGCTCGGATACCTCTGGCAGCCTGAGGGCGGCGGCCTGGTGCCGCCGCCCTTTCCGGCCTGTCATGCTCTTGACCAGTCCATACCAACCCGATTGAGTGTCCCGCGCAGACCCCCCATTTTCCGGCCCGCCGCTTCCGGCGTCGCCGTGCTGCCGAAAGGGACCCCGACCGTCATGCGGATGCATCGCCCCCTGCTTGCCCTCACCGCCGCCGGAGCGGCACTCACCACCGCCCTCGCCGCTCCCGCCCAGGCGGCGGCCATGCCGACGGGAGGTGTGTTCTATGTGCAGAGCGCGGTCACCGGCCTGAACGCCGCCGACAGCGGGGGAGCGGTCGTCCAGCGCAACCCCAAGGGCAACGAGGACCGCCAGCAGTGGACGCTCCGGACGAGCGGCGCGTCGTACGTACTGGAGAGCACCGACACCGCGGGCAGCTGCCTCGGCCGCTCAGGCGGCCAGGCGAGAACCGTGGCCTGCGCGAGCGGCGACGCCCCGTGGGAGATCACCTCGACGGGAACCGACCGCTACCGGCTCAAAGTCCCGGGCGCCGACCAGTACTTGACGGTCGCCGCGAAGCCGTCCGGCTCCAACTACCCCGCCCAGCTGACCCTGGGTTCGGCCGGGGACCTGGCCGCCTGGTACCTCACTCCCACGTCGTCCCCGACCTCCCCGATGCCGTCCACGGACCAACGCACCCTGGACCAGGTCACGTTCCTCACGTCCCACAACGCCTACGCGAACGGCGTCGACGGCGGATTCGCGCCACCCTTCGTGAACCTCGTCCCGAACCAGAGCCGGGGAATCAACCAGCAACTCACCGACGGCGTACGCGGTTTCATGCTGGACATCCACCAGACCTCCGACGGCGCGATCCTCTGCCACAACAGCTGCACCCTCGTCAGCAGCCCGGTCGCACTGTGGGTGGACATCCAGCGCATGGTCGACTACCTGAGGGCGAACCCGAACGAGTTCGTCACCGTCTTCCTGGAGGACTACGTCGACCCGGGCGTCCTGCGCAGCGAACTGGCCCGAGTCAACGGCCTGTCCGACGTCCTCTACCGCCCCGACCAGACCGGTGTCCGCACCAACGGCTGGCCGAAGATGTCGGAACTCATCGCCGCCAACGACCGCCTCCTCATCTTCACCGACCACAGCCGCTCCGCCGACCAGTCCGCCGGTCTCACCCGCGACAGCTTCGGCGTCATGTACCAGCGCGAGTGGACCGTCGAGAACTACTGGTCCATGGGTTCGGGACTCGGCGGCTCCGACTGGTCCTGCTACAGCCGGTGGTACGACGCCAACAGCAACGTCCCCCTCACGGCCACGGCGCCGCCCTTCCGGCCGCTGTTCGTCATGAACCACTTCCGCGACGCGGCGATCGCCTCCACGGCCACCACCGACAACACCAAACTCCTCGACCGGGCCCAGCGCTTCTGCCAGCCCGCGGCCCGCAAGAAGCCCAACTTCCTCGCGGTGGACCGGTACGACCTCGGAAACCCGGCGTCCGCGGTGTCGACGCTGAACACCTACACGTACTGACGGTTCGCGTCCACGTACTGACGCTTCTCGCCGGGTGCGCCCGTCGCCGCGTTCGCGCGGCGGCGGGCGCTGCCGTTCTGCCTCCCCGGCTCCCGATCAGCCCAGTTGCGCGTGCAGGAAGTCCACCGTGCTCCGCCAGGCCTTGCTCGACGACTCGGGGTCGTGGACCTCGGGGCGGCCGTCGTTGAAGAAGGCATGGTCGGCGGGGTACACGCGGAAGTCCGGGGTGATGCCGGACTGCTCGCGGATCGTGTCGCTGAGCGGGGGGAGGGAGTCGACCGGAATGGCCCCGTCGCGTTCGCCGTAGTGGCCGAGGATCTGGGCCTTCAGGCCCGAGAAGTCAGGGGTCTCGCCCTGGATGACGCCGTAGAAGGGAACGGCGGCGTGGACACGCGAGTCGGTGGCGGCCTGGTACAGGACGAAGCCGCCGCCCATGCAGAAGCCGACCGAGCCGACGGCCGCGGACGTGACCTCGGGCATCGCGAGCAGGTGGTCGACGGCGCCGGAGAGCAGCTCGACGCCGCGCGACACCGGCAGGTCCTGCATCATGCGCAACGCCTCGGCCCCGTCGTGGGCGACATTGCCGCCGTACAGGTCGGGAGCCAGCGCCACGAAGCCCTCCTTCGCCAGGCGCTCGGTGACGTCCGCGATGTGGTCGGTCAGGCCCCACCACTCCTGGATCACGATGACGCCGGGGCCCTGTCCGGAGGGCGGCAGCGCCAGATAACCGTGTGCGGTGGTGCCGCCGCTCGGGAAAGTGACGTTCTGGTGGGCGGGGGCTCCGGTCGACCTGGGCGTCTCGGACATGGTGTGTCACTCCTGTCGCTGGATCTTGACTCCAGCATGCAGGAGGCGGATACGGCGACGGCACGCGGCCCCTCCACCGGCAGGGAGCCCGACATTCCTCCCCATGCCGTATCCTCGCGTGTTACGTATAACCCAGCTCATGTCCTGTCCCTTCACTTCCCTTCACTCCCCTTCACTCCCCGAGAGGCCCCGATGACACGCGTTGCCCTGGTCACCCTCGTCGTCGACGACTACGACGAGGCGATCCGCTTCTACACCGAGGCCCTCGGATTCCGGCTCGCCGAGGACACCCCGCGCCCCGACGGCTCCCGCTGGGTCGTCGTGGAGCCGGACACCGGCGGGCCCGGCACCGGGCTCCTGCTGGCCCGTGCCAAGGGCGAGGCACAGCGCGGCCGGGTCGGCGACCAGACCGGCGGACGCGTGGGCTTCTTCCTGCACACCGACGACTTCGCGCGCGACCACGCACGGATGACCGCGGCGGGCGTGACCTTCCTGGAGGAGCCGCGCCACGAGACGTACGGCTCGGTCGCCGTCTTCCAGGACCTGTACGGCAACCGGTGGGACCTGTTGCAGCCCGCCGCCCACGACCCGCAACCCGCCGCTCCCGACGCAACCACCCAGTGATCAGCACTTCCCATCCACAGATGACACCCACCGACAACCTGCCGAGGAAACAGCGCATGACCGCGTCCCGTATCGACATCGACACCATCCGCCGGCTCCCCAAGGCCGTCCTGCACGACCACCTCGACGGCGGGCTGCGGCCCGCGACGCTCGTCGAACTCGCCGACGCGGTCGGCCACACGCTCCCCACCACCGACCCGGACGCGCTCGCCGCCTGGTACTTCGAGGCGGCCGGCTCCGGCGACCTGGTCCGCTACATAGGCACCTTCGAGCACACCCTCGCCGTGCTGCAGACCCGCGAGGGACTGCTGCGGACCGCCGAGGAGTACGTGCTCGACCTGGCCGAGGACGGTGTCGTCTACGGCGAGGTGCGCTACGCCCCCGAGCTGATGCTGAACGGCGGGCTCGCCCTGCCCGAGGTCGTCGAGACCGTCCAGGAGGGTCTGGCCGCCGGTATGGCGAAGGCGGCGGCCGCCGGTACCCCGGTCCGGGTCGGCACCCTGCTGTGCGGGATGCGGATGTTCGACCGCAGCCGCGAGATCGCGGACCTGGCGGTGACGTTCCGGGACGCGGGCGTCGTCGGCTTCGACATCGCGGGCGCCGAGGACGGCTTCCCGCCCGCCGACCACCTCGCCGCCTTCGAGCACCTGCGCGTCGAGAACGTCCCGTTCACCATCCACGCCGGTGAGGCCCACGGCCTGCCCAGCATCCACCAGGCCCTCCAGGTCTGCGGAGCCCAGCGCATCGGTCACGGCGTCCGCATCACCGAGGACATCGTGGACGGCAAGCTCGGCCGCGTCGCGGGCTGGGTGCGCGACCGCCGGATCGCCCTGGAGATGTGCCCCACCTCGAACCTCCAGACGGGCGCGGCCACGTCGATCGCCGACCACCCGATCACGCACCTGCGTGACCTGGGCTTCCGCGTGACCCTCAACACCGACAACCGTCTGGTGTCCGGTACGACCATGACCCGCGAGATGTCCCTGCTCGTCGACGAGGCGGGCTGGACCCTCGACGACCTGCGCACGGTCACGGTCAACGCCCTGAAGAGCGCCTTCATCCCGTTCGACGAGCGGGCCGCCCTGATCCGGGACGTCGTCCTGCCGGGCTACGAGCTCTGAGCACCCCGGGGCCGGCCGGACCGTGCGGCGGTTCCGGTCGGCCCCCAGGGGCTCTCACGCGTCCGGCACCCAGCTCCCGTGGAAGCCCAGCGGCACCCGCCCCGGCAGATGGACCCGGGCGACCGGCTCACCCGTGAAGTCCTGAGCCGACAGGATCAGCAGATCGGCGGCGCCCCGGTCGGGATTGTGCACGTACGCCAGCGTGTAGCCGTCGTCCTCCGCGGCCCGCGCGGCCGTCGGATCCGAGGCCACGAACACCGCCTCGCCCACCGCCGCGTTCCGGGGCAGCCGGTGCACCTGCGAGGTACCGCGGAACAGGTCCTGCTTGACCAGCTCGCTGCTGAAGGCCCGGTCGGGCGGGGTCCCGTCGGCCGTCACATACGCCAGCGACATCTCGGCGGCGGCCGTCGTGTACCCGTACCGGTGCCTGCGCGCGACCAGCGCCTCGTTGACGCGCGGGAACTCCTGCGGCCGGTCGTCCAGGACCTTGGTGTGGACGCGGCCCCGGTCGCGGTCGATGGTCCAGCGGTGCAGCCGGACGGTCCCTGCCCCGTAGGGCCCGCCGGAGCCACGTCCCGCGACGAAGAAGGGCGCCGGATAGGCCGTGAAGTCGACGACCACCGACGACCCCTCGTCGTACGCGTTGAGGGTGTGCGAGTAGTACGTCGGCTCCACCTCGAACCAGCGGACAGGCCCGCCGGCCCGCGGCAGGACACCGACCCGCGAGGGATGCCGGTGGTTCCACACGTACGGCACCAGGTCGCCCCGCTCCGCCCCCGCCGGATCGAAGGTGACCGGCATGTCGAAGATGACGACGTGCTTCTCGGTGAGCGCGAAGTCGTGGATCATCGGGCTGTCCGACACCGGGATCCGCGTGGTCCGTACGACCTGCCCCGCGGCGTTCACCACCAGATGCCGGATGTGGTTCCAGGTCGGGTAGTACGTGATCGCGTGCAGCTCGCCCGTCTTCGCGTCGAGCTTGGTGTGCGCGGTGAACGCGCCCTCCAGAGTGCCGCGGAAGTCGTACGTGCCCACCGTGTTGAGCTCGTAGTCGAGTTCGTACGGCAGCGGGCCGCTCTCCTGGAGGGCCAGGACCCGTCCGCGGTGCCCGATCACGTGGGTGTTGCACGGGAAGTCGTCCGGCGGCACCGGCCCCGGGTAGGGCTCGCCGAGCTTCTCGGCGACGCGGGAGGAGCGGACCCAGCGGTTGCGGTACCACTCGGCGCGGCCGTCCCGCAGCCGGACGCCGTGCACCATGCCGTCGCCCTGCATCCAATGGTGCGCGCGGGGATCCTCCAGGCCGAGGACGTTCGGCCCGTTCCTCAGGTAGCGGCCGTTGAGTTCACGCGGGATGCGTCCGGTGACCGGGAGGTCGAAGGCGGTCAGCTCCTCGGTGACCGGTGCGAACGCCCCTTCCAGGAACGGGTGGTGGCGCTCCTTCGTGGTGGCGGAAGCACCTGCCGCGAGTCCCCCTGTCGACCCCACGAGTCCGCCCGCCGCCGCGATGGCCGCCGCCCCGCGCAGCACGTTCCGCCGGCTGTGCTCAGTCATCTCCGCACCCCTGTCCCGCAGTTGTCGTGATCGATGTGCACGATTCTGCTGCGGGGGACGGGGCCGGGTCAGGAGTGCTGGATGCCCAACCGGGGTGGTGCCAGGCCCCCTGTTTCGAGTAGAGACATCAGGGCCCGGGCGGCCGGACTGGTCGCCTCCGGGGGTGGCAGCATCGCCACGGTCTCGTACGGCGTCTCGGTGTCGGCCTTGAGGGGGAGTGCGGGAAGAGCCCGCCGCTTGTGGGCGAAGTGGCGCGGTACGACGGCGATTCCGAGGCCCTCCTCGACGAGGTCGAGGAGGCTGTGCACGTCGTTGACCTCCAGGGCGACCGTACGGTGCACGCCCGCCGCCGCGAAGGCCGCGTCGGTGGTGCGGCGCGGACCCCAGTCGGGGTGGAAGTCGACGAAGGCCTCGCCGCCGAGTTCGTCCGGGGTGACAGGCCCTCTGGTCGCCAGGCGGTGCGAGGGATGGCAGAGCACGGTCATCGGTTCGCTGGTCAGGGGCAGGCAGCGGAGCTGTTCCGTGTCGGCGCGGGTCGTCACGGCGAAGGCCAGGTCCAGCCGGCCCGCGGCGACGTCCTCGGCCAGCGCGCCCGAGCCGGCCTGCCGCAGCCGGATCTCCACGTCCGGATGCTGCCTGCGGAACGAGGCCAGCAACGGGGCCACGGGCACCCCGGCGATGCACTGCTCGGTGCCCACAGAGAGCGTGCCGCGCAGCACGCCCTGTACGGCGGCCACCGCGTCCTGGGCCGCGCGGACCTGGGCGAGGATCCGCTCCGCCTCGGTCAGCAGGGCCCGGCCGGCCTCCGTGAGCGTGACGCGGCGGGTGGTGCGGACGAAGAGCGGGGCCCGCAGTTCCCGCTCCAGCGCGCGGATGGAGGCGGACAGGCCGGACTGCGACACCATGAGCCGCTCCGCCGCCCGGGTGAAATGCTGGTCCTCGGCGACCGCGACGAAGTGCTGTAGGTGGCGCAATTCCATGATTGAGAAGCTTATCCGCTGAATCTCATCCGATTCTCCTGTTGGACCGCTGTCGACGGGGCAGGCGAGAGTGGATACCGGTCCACTCCGTCCGACCCCTCTGGAGAACGTGTTGTACACCGCACACACCGACCGTTACGCGGACATGCCCTACCGGCGCACGGGACGCAGCGGCCTGAACCTTCCCGCGCTCTCCCTCGGCCTGTGGCACAACTTCGGCCCCGACCGGCCGGTGGACACCCAGCGTGCGATCCTGCGCCGCGCGTTCGACCTGGGCGTCACCCACTTCGACCTGGCCAACAACTACGGACCGCCGCCCGGCGCCGCCGAGTCCGCCCTCGGTGACGCGCTCAGGGCGGACCTCGCGCCGTACCGTGACGAGCTGGTCATCTCCACCAAGGCCGGATACCTGATGTGGCCGGGCCCGTACGGCGAATGGGGCTCCCGCAAGTACCTGCTGTCGTCGCTCGACCAGAGCCTGGGCCGGATGGGCCTCGACTACGTCGACATCTTCTACTCGCACCGCCCCGACCCGGAGACTCCGCTGGAGGAGACGATGGGCGCGCTGCACTCGGCGGTCCAGCAGGGCAAGGCGCTGTACGTCGGTGTCTCCAACTACTCGCCGGAGCAGACCCGGGAGGCCGCCCGCATCCTGGGCGAGCTGGGTTCCCCGCTCCTCATCCACCAGCCGCGCTACTCGATGCTCGACCGCCGTCCCGAGGAGCAGGGGCTCCTGGACACCCTCGACGAGCTCAAGGTCGGCTCCATCGCCTACTCGCCGCTGGAGCAGGGCCTGCTCACCGGCCGCTATCTCGACGGGATCCCGGAGGGTTCGCGGGCCGCGAGCGACAGCCCCTTCCTGAGCGCCGACACCGTGACCGAGGACCTCGTCGGCCAGCTGCGCGCCCTGGACGACATCGCCAAGTCCCGCGGCCAGTCCCTGGCCCAGATGGCGCTGGCCTGGGTACTGCGCGGCGGCCGGGTCACCTCCGCACTGATCGGCGCGAGCAGCCCGCAGCAGCTGGAGGACAGCGTGGCGGCCACGGGCAACCTGGACTTCTCGGAGGACGAGCTTACCCGGATCGACGAGATCGTGCGGCGGGCGGCCCAGGCCTGAGTACCAGCTGCGGACTGACCCCCGAGCCGTGGACGAGGGGTCAGTCCGTGACGCGTTCCTCCAGGCGTACGGTCACCGTGTCGCCTGCCTCCTTGCCGATCGCCTTGCGGACGTCGGCCTTCACGGGAAGTTTGTGGGTGCCGTCGCCGAGGGCCATGAACGAACTCCGGAAGGGATGGCCGTCGATCGTCCCGCGGACCTTGACCAGGCCGCGCGTGCCGAAGATCGCGACCGACCCGGGCCAGACGAGATAGGTCCAGCCGCCGATCTCGGGGCTCTTTCGCAGTACCGCGGTGAATTGCTGATCCAATTCGGTGCCCGTGCTCATGCTGTCCTCCGTATGTCCTCTGTCGTCCCGGTGGTCTCTCCTCTACGAGACCACCGGGAGCGGCAAAACTCATCGCGGCAGCCGTGCGGGGCCTCGCCGGGCCTGCCGATCGCCCTTCGGGGAATACCTCCGGAGGAGCTGGATCTCGCGGCCGCGTCATTTCGGCCAGTCGGCACCGTGAATATGCCAAGAGACTGGCTGGAATGGCATGGTGACAGAGTGTCAGGAGTGGCGATACTTGAATGCTAGGGCTATTCAATGCCCGGAGAACGGATCGGGAGCGCCACGGGACCGCCCGGCGAACCGACCGAAGAACAGCGCCATCGTGCACAACCAGCGAGCCGCAGGAAAGCGAGGCCGGACCCGCAGTAAGCGGATGCGATGGGGGAGCGATCGTGCACGACGAATTCCTTTGCCATGTCACCGCGTACGGAGTGTGCGGAGGCATGTGGGTCGGCGTACCGCTCGGCACCTACCGGGCACCCACCCTGGCACTGGCCATGTGGTGGTTACGGGACCGGGCGTCATGGATGGCCGAGCGCCTCGACCCGAGCCCCGACGCCCCGTACTTCCCGCCGAACTCGATGATGCCCGTCGCGGACACGGCCCCCGACGTGCCCGGCGTGCTGCGCGCGTGGTGCGGCGACGACGCTCAACAGGAGCTGGCGGCGGAACAGCTGGCCGCGGGATATCTCGTCCGGATCGCCACGAGTGACGACACCACCGAGTACGAGCTGCTCGCGGAGTCGGTCGACGCCCTGCGCATGCAGCGCACGCTGCCCCTCCTGACCGTGCCGGCCGCCTGATCCCCGATCCGGGCGGAGCCGCTCGAAGGCTGCTCGGGCCGCCTTCGTGGACCGGGTGCAGCAGGCGCACATGTGGACGAATAGCTAGAATTCAGGCATGGGAGAGCGGTCAGCGGCGCCCGAACTCGTCCTCGAAACCGAGACGGGCACCCTGGTGATGACCCCGGACCACGTCTATCGCGTCGGCCGCGACCCGCTCAGCGACATCGTCATCGACGACGCCCGCGTCTCCTGGCACCACGCGGTCCTGCGCCCGAACACCGACCACTGGACGCTCCAGGACGAGAACAGCACGAACGGCACGTACGCCGACGGCCGCCGTGTCCGCGAGTGGGACGTCGGCCCCGGCAGCGTCATCCGCTTCGGCAACCCCGCCGACGGCCCGTGCGCCGTGCTCACCGGCCGGCCCCCGCCCACCCCCGAGCGCCCCTCCATGGTCTCCGTGCCGGGCGCGACCGGCACCTTCCGGCGGCCGACGACGGTGCGCCCGCTGCCCGCCCGTATGGTCGGCATCGGCCGCGGCGGCGACAACGACCTGGTCATCGACGACCTGATCGTGTCCCGACGGCACGCGGAGCTGCGCGCCCTGCCGGACGGGACGTACGAGATCGTCGACCTGGGCAGCCACAACGGCACGTTCCTCAACGGGCAGCCCGTCGACCGGGCCCGCATCGACGAGGGCGACATCGTCGGCATCGGCCACTCGGCGTTCTGCCTGGTCGGCGACCAGCTTCAGGAGTACGTCGACACCGGCGAGGTCTCCCTCGACGTGCAGGACCTGTCGGTCGCCGTCGACCGGGGCCGCAAGACGCTCCTGGACCGGGTCTCCTTTCCCGTCGGCGAGAAATGCCTGCTCGCCGTCGTCGGGCCCAGCGGCGCCGGAAAGTCCACGCTGCTCAACGCCCTGACCGGCCAGCGCCCCGCCGACCGTGGCACGGTCCTGTACGACGGCCGCGACCTGTACCGCGACTACGCCGAGCTGCGCCAGCGCATCGGACTCGTACCGCAGGACGACATCCTGCACGCCCAGCTGACCGTGCGGCGCGCCCTCACCTACGCCGCCCAGCTGCGCTTCCCGCAGGACACGGCGAAGGCCGAGCGCCGGTCCCGGGTCGACGAGGTCGTACGCGAGCTCGGCCTGGAACAGCGCGTCGGGCAGCCCATCCACAGCCTCTCCGGCGGCCAGCGCAAACGCGTCAGCGTCGCCCTCGAACTGCTCACCAAGCCCTCGCTGCTCTTCCTCGACGAGCCGACCTCCGGCCTCGACCCCGGCATGGACCGCTCCGTGATGCACATGCTGCGCGGCCTCGCCGACGACGGGCGGACCGTCATCGTGGTCACCCACAGCGTTCTCAGCCTCGACGTCTGCGACCGGCTGCTCGTCCTCGCACCCGGCGGCAAGGTCGCCTACTACGGGCCGCCCGAGGAGACCCTCGCCTTCTTCGGCTACCAGCAGTGGCCCGAGGCGTTCGAGGCCTTCGAACGGGACCGCGAACGGGACTGGGCCGGTGATTACCTGGCGTCGCTCCAGCACCGCCAGTACATCGTCAAGTCCACCGCCCAGCCGCACCTCGGTCAGGCCGCCCCGGCCCCCGGCACGGTTCCCCGCCCGTCGAAGGCGCAGAGCTGGGGCTCCCAATTGGGCACACTCGTGCGCCGCTATGCGGCCGCGCTCAGCGCCGACCGGACCTTCCTCGCCATCATGATCGCCCTGCCGTTCGTCATGGGCGCCATGGCGCGGGCCCTGGCAGGCAGCAAGCTGACGCAGGAGACGGCGATGAACGCGCTGCTCATCCTCTGCGTCGGCGGAGTCCTCACCGGCGCGGCCAACGCCGTGCGCGAACTCGTCAAGGAACGGGTGATCTACCAGCGAGAACGGGCCGTCGGCCTGTCCAGATCGGCGTACCTGATGTCCAAGGTCGTCGTCCTCGGCACGATCACCGTCCTCCAGGCCGTCGTCCTGACCCTGGTGGCACTGCTCGGCGTCGACCTGAACGCACCCGGCGGCGAGGGCGTGCTCATGCCGCCCCTCGTCGAGATCACCGTCGCCGTCGCGCTGCTCTCCTTCACCGCGATGATGCTCGGCCTCCTCGTCTCCGCGCTGGTGCGCAAGGAGGAGGTCACGATGCCCCTGCTCGTGCTCCTCGCCATCGTCCAGGTCGTGTTCTGCGGCGCGCTGCTGAAGCTCGACGGCGTCCCCGGCATCGAGCAACTGTCCTGGCTGGTGCCGTCCCGGTGGGCCCTCGGCGCGATGGCGGGCACCATCGGTCTGGCCCGGCTCGTCCCGGGCGACCTGACCGCCGACCCGCTGTTCAAGCACTCGGTGGGCGTGTGGCTGCTCAACATGGGCATGCTCGTCGTCCTCTCGGCCGTCTTCGGCTACCTGGTCGCCCGGCTGCTGAGGCGGCACGAACCCGAAGTCATGCGGAAGTAGCCCGCAGGAAGCAGGCGCGATGACGACGACCGAGGACTTCCGCCCCACCCACGTGGTCCCGCGGGACGGCCTGCCCGCCTGGGAGGCCCCCGACCCGACCCGGCCCACCGTGCCGCTCGACGCCCTCCTGCCGGTCCGGCTCGTCGAGCGGCGCGGTGACTGGGGGCACGTCCTGTGCGCCAACGGCTGGTCGGCCTGGGTCGACGGCCGCCTGCTGCTCGCCGTACCGCAGATGCCGCCCGCCGCCGGACAGCCGCTCGCCCGCACCGCCGACCCGCGCCCCCTGCTCGCCCGCGTCGAGGACACACTCGGCCGCTACCGGCAGAGCGTCGAGGAACTGGCGTCCGGCCGCCTCGACGGGGAGGAGTTCCAGCGCCGTACCCGGGGGATGCGGGTCGGGATCGTCGTCGACGGGGAGGCCGTGTGGCTGTACGAGGCCGAGCACGAGCGGTGGGTGTACTGCGACGGCACCCGCCTGAGCACGTACGCGACACCGGAGCCGCCGGTCGTCGACGGACCGGAGCCCCATGACGAGGCCGGCCCCGAGCCCACTCAAGTTGTGCCGGGCATCGGGCCCGAACCGACGCAGGTTGTGGGGGACACGGGTCCGGAACCGACGCAGGTTGTGGGGGACACGGGTCCGGAACCGACGCAGGCTGTGGGGGACACGGGTCCGGAACCGACGCAGGCTGTGGGGGACAAGGATTCGAAGTCGCCTCGGCCCGAAGAAGACAGCGCCCAGGCCCCGACCCGGCTCGTCACTGGCGACGGTGACGGCTGATGCCGCACGACACGAGCCTGTACTCGGGACGGCCCTCCGACCTGATCGGCAAACAGATCGCCGGCTACCGGATCGAGCGCGAGGTCGGCCGCGGCGGCATGGCCGTCGTCTACCGCGCCAAGGACCTGCGCCTCGACCGCACGGTCGCCCTGAAACTGCTCGCCCCGGAACTGGCCCGCAACGACACCTTCCGCAAACGCTTCACACACGAGTCGCGGGTGGCCGCCGCGATCGACCACCCGCACATCGTGCCGGTCTTCGAGGCAGGCGAGACCGACGGCGTCCTCTACATCGCCATGCGGTACGTCGCAGGCCGCGACCTGCGCCATCTCCTCGACCGCGAGGGCCCGTTGGCGATCGCGGTGGCCACCCGCATCGCCCTCCAGGTGGCGTCCGCACTCGACGCCGCCCACGACCACGGCCTGGTCCACCGGGACGTCAAACCGGGCAACATCCTGGTGGCGGCGGGCACGGACAGCGACCACCCCGAGCACGTCTACCTCACCGACTTCGGCCTGACGAAGAAGTCGCTGTCCCTGACCGGCTTCACATCCGTCGGCCAGTTCGTCGGCACGCTCGACTACGTGGCGCCCGAGCAGATCTCCGGCCGTCCGGTCGACGGCCGCTGTGACGTCTACAGCCTCGCCTGCGTGGTCCACGAGACCCTGACCGGGCGTCCGCCCTTCCAACGGGACGACGACATGGCGCTGTTGTGGGCGCACCAGTACGACCAGCCGCCCGCGGTGACCTCGCAGCGCCCCGACCTCGCCGAGCCCGTCGACGGGGTCCTGGCGAAGGCCCTCGCCAAGAGCCCCGACGACCGGTACGAGTCGTGTCTTGCCTTTGTCACCGCGCTGCGTGCCGCTGCGGCGGGGGCCGGGGGAGTGGGGCACGCTCCGACTCAGGTGGACCTGCGTGTCGCGGACGCCCCTCAGCACCCGGGGCCGCCGCCTGAACCGCCGGGGTGGGCCCGGCCCGTGTTTCCTGGCTCGGCTTGGTGAGGTTCCGCCTGGGACGGTGGGTTCGTGCGGGTTGAGTTGGGCTGGTCGCGCAGTTCCCCGCGGCCCTGGGCGGGACGGCGCTACGAGGCGCGGTTCCGTGTTGTGTCAGGACTGCGGGGTTGTTTCCGGGGTGGGCTCGGGTGTGGTCCGTGCTCGTGCGAGGGCGTCGTGGAGGGCCTTCGGGTCGTCTGCGTGCAGTCTGATCAGGGTGACGAGGCGGGCCGCGCCGAGGAATGTCGGTGCGTCGACGGGTTCGGTGAGGTGGAGGGTGAGGGAGGTCTGGGAGCCGATGGGGAGGTTCAGTTCGCCGTCCGTCTTCTTGTGGGTGAAGCGGGTCTCGCGGCGGATGGAGGCGATCTTGTCGAGGGGGATGCGGATGTCGACGTTGGCACCCTGCCGGATACGCAGGGTGCGACCGGCCAGGGTGTGCGGCCGGGTGCGGGAGGCGGCGTGCAGGCCGAGGACGAACAGGACGGTGTAGACGTCTACGACCAGCATGATGGTGTGGACGACGGGCCAGTCGGCAAGAAGGTAGGTCAGGGCGACGGTCTCGATCACACAGGCGAAGGTGAGGCCGTACATCATGGCGGCCTGGTCCCGGCCGTGGGTGAAGACCGCGTCCGCCTGGTCGGTGCCGTGCGGGCGGCGGGTGATCCACCGGATGAGGCTTTCCATGATCCGGCCCTCGTGGGCGAGGAACCGCAGGGCGGGTGAGGAGGCGCGCTTCGGTGCGGCGGGGGATGTGGTGGTCATGCCTGTTCTTCCTGTCGTCGCTTGACGAGTTCGAGTGCGCGGCGCACGGCCGCGGCCTGGGCCGGGTCCAGGTCCTCGTAGAGGGCGTCGGCCAGGCCGACGGCCAGGCCGTCGGTGCTGGTGCCGGGGACGTGTGTCGCGAGGGCGTCGGGAAGGAGGGCCTCCAGCGCCGAGGCGGCACGGGGCACCTGCGGGTCGTCCGGCTCCTGGCCGACGAGGCCGTCGAGCAGGCCGTAGACCTCGGCGGCGTGCTGCCGCATGCCCTGCAGCGCCGCCATCAGCGCACCCCGCCTTCCACGGGGCGTCGCGGCGTCGAGGAAGGCCAGGTGCTCGCGGTCCTTCACGGCCATCGGTGAGCCGCCGACGTCCCCGAGAGCGGCCAGCAGGCCGGTGAGCTCAGGCGACACCGGTCCCGTAAGGGCCAGGGATCCGCCCTGAGCCTGGTCCAGCAGCGGGGCCAGCCGCGTCCGGCGCTGCCGGGTCACCACCTCCTGCCGCGCCAGGTCGGCGTCGAGTTCCCTCAAGACCTCGGCGAGGTCGTGGCCTTCGGTGTCCGCGAGGGCGTCCCGTACCTCGTCGAGTCCGAGTCCGAGCTCGGTCAGCCGCCGGATGCGGGCCAGCAGGACTGCTTCCCGCACGCCGTAGGTGCGGTACCCGTTGCTGCGCCGTAGGGGTTCGGGTAGCAGCCCGAGCTGGTGGTAGTGCCGCACTGCCCGCGGGGTGACCCCGACCAGGGCGGCGACTTCGCCGATTCGCATGAGGCCAGTGGAAACCATGACGTCGCGGCAAGGTCAAGGAGGATTCTGCGGGGTCGGCCGACCATCACGGCGCGCGTCACGCCGGTCGCGGGGCAGCTTCGGACAGACCGTGTTGACCTTGCCGCGACGTCATGGTCTTCAGTGGAGGACATCGGCCCGGGCGATCACCGTTGGCGGGCCTCCGCCTTCGGAAGGACATCGAGATGACGACCACATCGACAAGAAAGTGGCCCTCATGCGCAGGGCGTACCAGTGCCTGGAGAACCGCGACCTCGCCACGGCGCAGGAGCTGCTGACGGAGAACGTCATCGCGAACGTCCCCGTCGTGGCCGAGCCGCTGCACGGCCGGGAGGTGTGGCGCAAGGGCAGCTAGATCATGCTGGACGCCTTCCCCGAGCTGACGATCGACATCCAGGACATCTTCGGCGTCGGCGACAAGGTCACGGCGCTGGTCAACTTCCGGGACCCACCTGGGCACTCTCCAGGAGGTTCGAGGCGACGGGCCGGACGGTCGCGTACCGCAGCGCCGAGGTCTACCGCCTACCCCAACCGGCAGCGTCGGCGCCGGGAAACGGCACGGTGGCGGCGGGATCGACGGCCTGGCACACACCGAAACTGCGCTGGGTGACATCGGCGTCGACGTCACCCACCTCCGCTGCCGCCACTGCTTCACCAATCCCGAACTTCAGATCTACGCCCAACGGGCGGACACCCTCCAGGTGATCCTCCCCCTCGGATCACCGGCGACGCCGTGCGCACCCAGCCCCACCGGGCAGGCGTGACCGACGGATTGGTCGAGGCCGTGCTTGGCATGTCGACCGGCCCTCACGCAACCGTGACCGGCGCAGAGATCGATCACGATCCGTACCCGTGACCCAGGCCCCGGTGCGGTCCGCGGCCCTCACTGAGTGACGGGCTCCCCGCCGCGGCTTCGTCCCGCCCAATCTCCTATGGAATCGAGGTTCCACATGGCTACATTCCTCTATCGCCTCGGGCGGCGCGCGTTCCGGCGCCGCCGACTCGTCGCCCTGCTCTGGGTGGCTGTGCTGATGGGCGTCGGTGTCGCGGCGTCGACCGCACCCGCGCCGCCCGCCGACTCGTTCTCGATGCCCGGAACCGAGTCCCAGAAGGCCTTCGACCTGCTCGACGAGAGATTCCCCGAGGCAAGCGCGGAGGGCGCGCAGGCACGCGTCGTCATCCGTGCCCCGCAGGGCGAGAAGATATCCGGCACCGAAGGCAGGGCCGAGGTCGAGAAGCTGGTCGAGGCCCTGGGCACGAGCCCGCAGGTCGCCAGTGTCACAGACCCGTTCAAGGCGGACTCGGTGAGCGACGACGGCACGACCGCCTACGCCTCCGTCACCTACAAGGTCGACTCGATGGAGCTGACCGACAAGGCCCGTGACGCGCTCACCAGGGCCACCGACACCGCCCGGCACGCGGGCTACACAGTCGAGGCCGGCGGCGACGCGCTGATGGCCAAGCAGGAGATGGACGGCTCTGCCGAGATGATCGGCATCGGAGTGGCCGCGGTCGTGCTGGTCCTGACCTTCGGCTCGATGGTGGCCGCCGGTATGCCGCTGCTCTCCGCGATCATCGGTGTGGGCATCGGAACCTCCGGCATCGCGGCTCTCGGCGCCGCACTCGATCTGTCCGCCACGACCTCGACGCTGGCCATGATGATCGGCCTCGCGGTCGCCATCGACTACGCACTCTTCATCGTGTCCCGCTATCGCACGGAGATAGCCGAGGGGCGCGGGCCCGAGGAAGCTGCAGGCCGTGCGGTCGGAACCGCGGGCTCCGCCGTCGTGTTCGCCGGCCTCACCGTGATCGTCGCGCTGTCCGGCCTCGCGGTCGTCAACCTCCCGGTGCTCACCAAGATGGGCCTGGCCGCCGCGGCCACGGTCGCCGTCGCCGTCCTGATCGCGCTCACCATGACCCCGGCGCTGCTCGGCTTCGCCGGAAAGAAGGCGCTGCGCCGCAAGGATCGTAAGAATCCGGTCGCCGCCGCCCGGCAGACTGCGGGTACCAAGCCGAAGCTCGGCACCCGCTGGGCCCAGTTCGTGCTGCGTCGACCCCTGCCCGTGCTGATCACGGCCGTCCTCAGCCTCGGGGTGATCGCCCTCCCGACCACCAGCCTGCAGCTCGGCCTGCCCGACGAGGGCAGCTCGGCACCCGCATCCACCCAGCGCAAGGCCTACGACATGCTGTCGGAGTCCTTCGGCGCCGGCTTCAACGGCCCGCTGACGGTCACCGCCGACACCAAGGGCGTCAAGGATCCGAAGGGTGCCGCGGAGCAGGTCGTCGGGGAAATCACCGACCTCGGCAAGGCGGCCGCCGTCACCCCGGCAACCTTCAACGAGGCAGGCGACACCGCCGTCCTCACGGTCGTGCCCAAGACCGGGCCCAGCGACCACGCCACCGAGGAACTGGTGAAGTCAATCCGCTCGCTCTCCGGCGACATCAGGGCCGACACCGGCGCGACCATGCTGGTCACCGGCATGACCGCGATGACCATCGACTTCTCGCAGACCCTGGACAACGCGCTGCTGCCGTACCTGGCCCTGGTGGTCGGACTCGCCTTCCTCCTCCTCATGCTCGTCTTCCGTTCCGTGCTGGTCCCGCTGAAAGCGGCGCTCGGCTTCCTGCTCTCGGTGGCCGCCGCCCTCGGCGCCGTCGTCGCGGTCTTCCAATGGGGCTGGCTCGCCGACCTGCTGGGCGTCGACCA
Source organism: Streptomyces sp. NBC_00878 (assembly GCF_026341515.1). Lineage (NCBI taxonomy): Bacteria > Bacillati > Actinomycetota > Actinomycetes > Kitasatosporales > Streptomycetaceae > Streptomyces > Streptomyces sp. NBC_00878. The sequence continues at coordinate 76,518 of NZ_JAPEOK010000003.1, forward strand.
GCCAGGCCCGATCATGAGCATGATGCCGATCTTCCTGATCGGCGTGGTATTCGGCCTGGCCATGGACTACGAGGTCTTCCTCGTCACGCGGATGCGCGAGGCATACGTCCAGGGCGCATCGCCCGCGGAGGCCGTCACCACTGGCTTCACCCACGGCGGACGGGTCGTCGCGGCAGCCGCGATCATCATGATCAGCGTCTTCTCCGGCTTCATCATGGAAGACGACCAAATGATCAAGATGATGGGATTCGGCCTTGCGATCGCGGTCCTCTTCGACGCCTTCGTGGTCCGCATGGCCATCGTGCCCGCGGTCCTCGCCCTCTTTGACGAGAAGGCCTGGTGGCTGCCCAAGTGGCTCGACTACGTCCTGCCCGACGTGGACGTCGAGGGCGAAAAGCTGCACAAGCAGCTCGACGGCGCCGACGTCTCCGCCCCGCAGGAGCGCACTCCGGCCCCGGCCGGCATCTGACCGCTCCGCATCACGGGCTGCCCGGGTGAACCGAATCGGTTCACCCGGGCAGCCCGCGATGCGCACCTCCTGCCAAGTCGATCGGCCAGGTGTGCGACATCCCAAAGTCGGCTACCACGGTGTCCGAACCCGGCGCGGCGAACGCGCTGACAACGGCTTCCGGGGAGTTCAGTGAAGGTGGGCCAGAACCTGCGGATTCGCGCAGTGCGCGAGTGGCCGGCCTGCCAGGAATGCGGCTACCTCCGAGGCCACGATGGAGGCGGCATTGAAGGCGGTCTGTCTGCTGGCGCCGGCCAGATGTGGCGTCATGACGATATTGGGGGTCGTCAGCAGGCGTGAGTCGGCGGGGATCGGCTCGCGGGGGAAGACGTCGAAGGCGGCGCCGAAGAGCTTGCCGGCGTCCAGGGCGTCGCACACGGCGTCGTAGTCGACGAGCGACCCGCGGGCACAGTTGACCAGCACGCCGCCGGACGGCATCAGGTCGATCATCCGCCGGGAGATCAAGCCCTCGGTTTCCGGAGTCGCGCGGGCATGGACGGTGACGAACGTGGAGCGTCGCATGAGGTCCACCAGGTCGGTGACCTCGGCCGGTGACACGTCGTCCGCACGGACAAAGGGGTCGGCGACGAGTACCTGTGCGCCGAATCCGCGGAGGATCCGGGCGACCCGGGACCCGATGGCTCCGTATCCCACGATGCCGACGGTGCTGCCCGCCAGCTCCGGCCCGACCTTTTCGAACATGTAGTAGTCACCTCGCCAGGTGCCTGCGGCGAGGTCCGCGTGGGTGGCGGGGACGCGTCGGGCCGCGGCCATCATGAGGGCGACCGTGTGCTCGGCGGTGGCGGTGGCGTTGCGTCCAGGGGCGAAGGAGACCGCGACGCCGTGCCGGGTGGCTGCCTCGAGGTTGGCGTTGACGGGGCCGCCCCGGCTGACGCAGAACAGGCGCAGATCGGGGCTGGCGTCCAGGATCCGTTCGGTGAGCGGAGCCATCTGGGTGACGCAGATGTCCACCCCGCTGAGGGCCTTGATCAGCTGGTCCTCGGTGCCGGAGGCCTCCCGTACCTCGGCCACCTCCCCGAAGGGCTCGACCGGCCAGGGCAGGGTGAGTTCGCGGAAGGTCGCGGTGGGTGCGGCCGGCCGGAGCTTGTCGAGGAACAGGGAGTTGAGGACGAAGTGGTCACCGGCGGTGAGGATGGTGGTCACTTGAGTTCTCCTGGGGTCACGGGGCGGTTCAGCGTCAGCAGCGACGGCACGCCGTCACGCAGGACCAGTTCGTTCAGGGCGCAGTTGGCCAGGAACGGGAAGGTCCGGCGGTACTGGCGCAGAGGCAGGCCGAGTAGGCGGCAGAGCGCGAGCCGGATCGCGGTGGAGTGGCCCACGACGAGGACGCGGCCTTCGTGGTGATCGGCCTGGAGGTCGGTGAGGAACGCCAGATAGCGGTCGCTCGCGTCGAGGGGGTTCTCCCCCTTGGGGAAGTGGTTCGTCACCGGGTCGGTCTTGAAGGCGGCCAGGTGGTCGGGAAACCGCTGGTGCATCTCGGCGCGGGTGAGGCCCTCGGCGATGCCGAAGTCGAGCTCGCGCAGCCGTTCGTCCACGCTCACCGGCAGTCCGGTGCGCACCGCGCTGTCGCGTGCGGTCTCCTGCGATCGCGTCAGCGGGGAGGCGAAGATATCGGTCAGGTCCGCCTGCTCCGCCCAGTCCGCGAGCGCGCGTGATTGCGCGTGGCCGTGCTCGGTGAGCGCGATGTCGGTGCCGCCGGCGTACCGGTTCTCGGCGTGCCACATGGTCTCCCCGTGTCGGACGAAGATGACATGGAGGCTCAAGGCGCCGTCCTTTCTCGTGCGTGGGTTGCGACGACGCCGGGGAGCCAGCCGCGTTGGACAAGCAGATCGAGCAGCCGGAGGTAGCCCTCGTCGTGCGGGTTTCTCTCTGAACGGCGTGGTTCGAGAGTCCGGTCGAGTCGCACCATCGAGGCGGCGACGCTCTCCAGAGCCTCACTGCTCGATGCGGCCAGCACCGCCATGCCGAGCGCCGGTTGCGCGTTGCGCGGCAGGGTCACCGGGCGTTGCAGCACATCGGCCCGCAACTGGTTCCACAAGGGGTTGCGGGTGGCCCCGCCGGTGAGGACGACCGCACCGTCGGTCGGCGCGCCGAGCAGGTCCACGTAGTCGAAGCAGAGCCGTTCGACGTATGCGGCGCCCTGCAGCAGTGAGGCGAACGACTCGGCGCGGGTGGCCGGCTCGCGGTTGCCGAACGCGCGGGCGTCCGCGGCGACGAAGGGGAACCGTTCGCCCGGGGAGACCAGCGGATAGCGCAACAGGTCGGTGGGCAGCAGTGCCGCGGCCTCGCGGGTGAGCCGGTTCAGGTCGGCGTCCGCGAATTCCCGTGCGACCAGGCCGGCTCCGACGCTGGAGGCTCCGCCGGGCAGCCAGTGGCCGGAGGGCGACCGGTGGGAGTAGACGACCCCGTGCGGATCACGGATGAGGTCTTTGGTGACGCCCTTGAGTACCAGGGTGGTGCCCATGACCGAGTTCCAACTGCCGACGGCGGTCGCGCCGGAGCCCAGTTGCGCCGCGCAGCCGTCGGTCATCCCGGCGACGACGGCGGTGCCTTCGGTGAGCCCGGTCTCGGCAGCGGCCGCGGCACAGACCTGGCCGATGACCGTGCCGGGCAGTACCAGGTCGGGCAGCATCGCGCGGGGAATCTCCAACGCGGCGAGTACGGGCTCGGGCCAGGTCACCTGCGCGGCGTCGGCACCGGTCTTGAGCGCGTTGCTGGTGTCGGTGGGAACCTCGTGCCCGACGAGCTTGCTGTTGATGACATCGTTCTGATGCGCCAGGCGCCAACCGTTCTCAGCAGCCCGGGGATAGTGGTCGAGCAGCCAGCGGAGCTTGGGCAGCGCCCAGGATCGCTGCATCCGCTGGTAGCCGGCCTTGGCCCACTGCTGTTCCCCGGCGGCGTTGACCTGCTCCGCCTCCGCCGCGGCGCGCCCGTCGTCGTACATCAGCGCCGGTGTCACAGACAGGCCACGGCGGTCCAGCATGGTGATGGTGCCCGAGGTCGCGTCGACGGCCACGCCTTGGACCCGGCGCAGGTCGGCACCCGCGGCGCCTGCCCGGCCGATCGCCGTGCGGACGGCGCGCCACCACTGCTCGGGGTGCTGCTCATGGCGATCGCCCTCCCGGCGGCTGGTCAGTGGGCACGAGCCCTCGCCCAGCAGACTGCCGTCGGACGCGGCGACGACCACCCGTACGCCCTGAGTCCCCAGGTCGATGCCCAGCCAGGCATCGCTTCCGCCGGCGGTCATGCGCCGTCTCCACCGGGCGGGGCCGGACGTGGCTGTCCGCGGTCGCGTGTCCACAGCGGCTGGTTCAGCTCCCGCAGCCGCAAGAAGTCGGCGTACTGGTCGCTGAAGTCGTCGAACGCCTTCGGATCGGGCTGGTATGTGGCGGCGACCTCCACGTGCCGGGCGGCCGCGGTCGGAAAGTCCGGCTCACGGCCGGTGGCGACCAGGCCGGTCAGCCAGGCGCCGCGGGCCCCGACCTCGGCGGAGGCGGGAATGGTCACGGGGAGGCCGGTGACATCGGCGATCAGTCGCATCCAGAAGTCGCTTCTGGTGCCGCCGCCGCAGAGCGCCAGCCGGTCCGGGGAGCCGGGGGCCGCGGTCAGGCAGTCGCGGATGGTCATGGTGACTCCTTCCACCAGCGCACGGGCCATGTCTTCGCGGCCGGCCTCCAGGGACAGGCCGGACAGGGAGCCACGCGCCGTGGTGTCGAAGAAGGGAGCCCGCTCTCCCGCGGGGGAGAGGTAGGGGATGAACCGCACCCCGGCTGTGTCGCGTCTGCCCTGTGCGGCCAGCGCCATCAGATCGGTGACAGAGGTCAGTCCGAGCAGTCCTGCCCCCCAGTCCAGGACGTCGCCGCCGCTCATGGTGGGGAAGGCGCGAAGATAGCGACCGGGGACCCCGAGCGTCACGGTGATGCCCACGGGCTCGTCGGTGACCACCGTGTCCGTGATGACCTCGGTGGACAGGGTGGTGCCGAGGATGCAGCACGCCTGGCCGGCGGTCACCGCGCCGGCGCCGATGGCGGTGGCGCAGATGTCGTACGGCGCCAGCACCACCGGGATACCCGCGGGCAGGCCGGTCTCCGCGGCTGCCGATGTGCTGATCGTCGTGACTCGGTGGTCGTCGTCGCGAAGCTCGGGCAGGAGTCGCCGAGCCCACTGCAGGCCGTAGAGCTCGAACAGCCGGTCGGACCAGTCGCGCTGCCTGATGTCCATGAACGGTGCCGATGCGTCCGACTCGTCGACGGCGGGCTCGCCCGTCAGCTTCAGGTGGAGCCAGCCACCGCAGGTCAGCAGATGGCTCGATCGGGCCACCCGGTCGGGATCGTTCTCGCGCAACCAGGCCAGTACGGCGTTGGGCATGCCGGTGGACAGCCGCGACCCGCTGATCCGGAAAGCCTCCCGCGCCACCCCGTCGCGCTCCCACGCGGTGATCTGGGCGGTGGCTCGTCCGTCGTTCCACAGCACGGCGGGCCCGGTGGGACGCCCCTGGCCGTCGACCAGCCAGGCGCCGTCGCCCTGGGCGGTGACGGCGACCATGCCGGGTGCGCCGGGGAGCGCCTCGACGACTTCCCGGACGGCGTCGGCAACCGCGGTCCAGACTTCGGTCATGTCCTGCTCGGCCCACCCGGGACGGGGTCGCGTCACCTGGGTCGGCCGGCGGCTCACCGCCAACTCCTTTCCGTCGTCGGCGTATCCGACCACCTTGATGGTGGTGGTGCCCGCGTCGATGGCGATCGCAGTCATCTGCTTCACCCCCGACCGTGCGCCTGGCGCGAGCGACGGGCGACGGAGTCCAGGCCGACGGCGATGAGCAGGACCGCACCGGTGATCATGAACCGGTAGGAGGAGTCGAGGTTCAGCAGCGTGAGACCGCTGGAGATCGACTGGATGACCAGGACGCCGAGCAGGGCGGCGATGGCCGAGCCGCGGCCGCCGAACAGGCTGGTTCCGCCGATCACCGCCGCGGCGATGGCGTTGAGGTTGACGTCTCCGGTACCGGTGCTCTGGTTCGCCGCGGCCAGTCGCGACGCGGCCAGGATGCCGCCGACCGCGGCCAGGCCGGAACACAGGACGAACGCCGAGGTGTATACGCGCCGTACGTTGATGCCGGCCCTGCGGGACGCCTCGGCGTTGCCGCCGACCGCGTAGATGGATCGTCCGAACTTGGTGCGGCCGAGCACGTAGTGCGTCACCAGCACCAGGGCGACGAAGAACACGAACATCCAGGCGACGCCGCGGGTGCGGTTCAGGTAGAAGACGACGAGCAGCAGTCCGGCCAGCAGCAGAAGCGACTGCATGACAAGCCACTGCGGCGACGAGGACGACAGCCCGGCGCGGCGGCGGGTCCGGGCCCGCACCCACCCGGTGGCCAGGAATCCGCCCGCGGCCACCACGGCCAGTGCGTAGGCCATCCAGTGGGGAACGAACCACAGCTGTGCGAACTTCACCAGGCTGGAGTCGTAGGGCAGGTTGATCGCGTTCTGGCCTCGAAGCAGCCACAGTTGTACGCCGAGGAAGGCCAGCAGCCCTCCCAGCGTGACCACGAAGCTGGGTACACCGAAGCGGTTGAGCACCTGGCCGTAGAGCCAGCCGATCAGGCAGCCGGCGGCCACGGCCGCGAGGACCGCCAGCCACGTGGGCTGCTCGTTCTTGACCATGACGACGGCCGTGATCGCGGCCGACACACCGCTCACCGATCCCACGGAGAGGTCGATCTGGCCGGCCAGCAGGACGCACACGATCCCCAGCGCGAGGACGCCCACCGGAACCATGTCGAAGGACAGGTTCACCAGGTTGGTGCTGGACAGGAAGGTCGGATTCAGCAGCTGGAAGATCGTCCAGATCACCACGATGCCGCCGACGACAGGCAGCATGCCCAGGTCTCCGCCCCGCACACGGCGGATCGTGGCCCTGATGCTGTCGGTGATGCCTTGCGGCGTCACAAGACGCTCATCCTGTAGGTCGGTGGCCGTTGCCACCGAGTTTTCGGTGATGGTCACAGCTGTTCCTTCTCTTCCTGCTTTTCCTGCGGGGAAGTCAGCCGGCCTGCGGCTCGCCGCGAGACCACGTTGTCGGTCGCGCCGGTGATCGCGGCGACGATCTCCTGGGAGGAGACGTCCTTGGCGTTGTACACACCGTTGTTGCGGCCCAGCCTCAACACCGCGACGCGGTCGGCTACCGCCCGGACGTCCTCCATGTTGTGGCTGATCATCACCACGCCGAGTCCGTTGTGCTTGAGCCGCTCGACCAGGTTGAGGACCTCGGCTGTCTGCGCGACACCCAGGGCGGCCGTCGGCTCGTCGAGCAGGACGATCTTCGGGTTGCTCAGCAGTGACCGGGCGATCGCGACCGTCTGCCGCTGGCCCCCCGAGAGGGCGGCCACCGGGACGCCGAGTGTGGGGATCTTTGCCGACAGCTGTCGCAGCAACTCCCAGGAGCGCTTTTCCATGGCGACGTCGTCCAGCATCCAGGGACGGAGTTCCTGACCCAGGAACAGGTTCGCCTTGACGTCGAGGTTCTCGCACAGGGCCAGGTCCTGGAACACCGTGGCTATGCCCATCGCATGGGCAAGGGCCGGTGAGCCCAGAGACACCTTCTCGCCGTGAAAGAAGATTTCTCCCGCGTCGGGCGTGTACACCCCGGACAGGATCTTCACCAGGGTGGACTTGCCGGCGCCGTTGTCCCCGACGATGGCGACCACCTCACCGGCCGCCACGTCGAGCTCGATATCGGTCAGCGCGGCGACCGCGCCGAAGTTCTTGCAGATTCCGCTGAGCGACAACACGGTGTCCGTGCCCGCACCGGTAACCGCGGTGCCTGTCATGGTGACCCTCGTTCCTCAGAGACCTCGGACCGCTACTTGATGCCCAGGCGCCCGCAGTCGGCGGCGTACTGAGCGGTGCACACGTCCTTCGCCTTGAGCACTCCATCGGAGCCGAAGACGACCTCCTTGAGGTTCTCCTGTGTCACGACGGTCGGCTCGAACAGCTGCGACGGGGTGTTGAACAGCTTCTTGTCCGCCTTGGGCTCCTTGCCCTGCAGCAACTGCTGGGCGACATCCGCGGCCGCCTCGGCAACGATCTTGATCGGCTTGGAGATGGTGTTGTACTGATCTCCCGCGATGATGCGCTGGATCGCCGCCAGCTCCGCGTCGTTGCCGGTGATCGGCGGGACCTTCACATCCGCTGCCTTGAACGCCGCGATCGCTCCGCCGCCGGTGCCGTCGTTGGCCGCCACCACGCCGGCGATCCTGCCGCGGTACTGGGCGATCTGCCCGCTCGCCCACTGCTGGGCCTTCTCCGGTGACCAGCCTGGTGTGTCGTACTCGGCGAGCAGTTTGAACCCGCTGTCGTCGACGGCGTTGTGGACGCCCTTCTTGATCAGCCCGGCGGCGGCGTCGGTGGGCGACCCGTTGATCTGGAGCACACCCCCCTTGGCCTTGGTCTCCTTCAGGTGATCGACCAGCGACTGGGCGATGGACTCGCCGATCGCCTCGTTGTCGAACGACACATAGAAGTCCGCGGGCTTGTCCGGGATGGGCCGGTCGTAGGCGACCACCTTGACGCCCTGGGACTGGGCGGTCTGCACGATCGTGGCCGCCCCGGCGGAGTCCACCGGGTCGATCACGATCACCTTGGCTCCCTGGGCCATCGCGGAATTCGCCTGCTGCTGCTGAAGCGAGGCGTCGCTGTTGGCGTTCTGGTAGATCACCTCGCAGTCCGGGCACAGCTTGGCCATGCGCTTCTTGAACAGCGGAGCGTCGTACTGCTCGTAGCGGGTGGAGGCCAGGTCGGGCATGAGGAACGCGACCTTGCCCGACCCTCCGTCCGCCTTGGCGGTCCCGGAGTTCCCGGCACTCGGTTCCTGAGCGCATGCGGTGAGGGCACCCAGGGCGAGGATGCCGGCGAGAGCACCACTGGCCAGTCTTCTCATGTTCGACTCCTTGATCCAAGACCGTGTAGCTGCCGGGCCGGCCGCCATGACGTAACGCACAAGAAACTCTTGGCGCTCATGGGTGTCAACGGATCCTGAGAACTGAACACCGAAGTCTGATTCTTTGATCATCCTTCCTGTTCGTTCTCCTGGCATGGGTGAACATCGGTGTGCCATGCTGCTTCGGGGAGCGCGTCACAAACCGAGCTGTAACACGCTCGTAGCAGGCGGAGAGAGCGCAACGGACGAGGCGAAAGCCCGACACAGCCCGTATGTGTTCTGTTAACAGGAAGGGAACAAGGGGGCTTCATGGCGGAAGGCAAAGATCCGGCCACCGACGAGGGCGGGCGAGGGCCGCGGGAGAGGCGGGAGCGGATCAAGAGCCGTGTCGTCGACGAAGGCTTCGTCCGCATCGAGCGGCTCGCCGACGAGCTGGGCGTGACACCGATGACCATCCGTCGCGATCTCGATTACCTGCAAGGCAAGGGGTGGTTGAGAAAAGTCCGCGGCGGGGCCACCGCACAACCGTCGACGGCGTTCCACGGCGACATCCGGCACCGCACCCAGTCCATGGCGGCGGCGAAGAGTGCACTCGCCCGTGCGGCACTTCCCCTCGTCAAGCCCGGGCAGTCCCTCATTGTCGACGACAGCACCACCGCCCTCGCGCTCGCGGGACTGCTCTCGCAGCGCGCACCGCTGACGGTCATCACCAACTTCGTACCCGTGATCCAGGTTCTCGCCGGCGGTCCGGGGATCGAGCTCATCTCACTCGGCGGCGCGTACTACCCGGCCTACGACGCGTTCCTCGGCATCCGGACCATCGACGCGGTCAACAGCCTGCGTGCCGACACGCTGTTCGCCTCGACGACCGCCATCACCCGCGGCCACTGCTACCACCAGTCCCAAGAGACCGTGGGAGTGAAACGAGCCCTGATGGAAGCCTGCGACCGCAAGATCCTGCTGGTCGACCACACCAAGTTCCAACGCCGCGGGCTCTACCAGCTCGCACCCGTCACCGCGTTCGACCTCGTCATCGTCGACGCCGGCATATCGGCGTCACAGCTCGACACGCTGCAGGCCGGCGGCGTGGAAGTTCTTGTCGCCGACTCGGAGTGAAAGCCGGTTCGCGTGCGGTGGCGGAGCGGCCCGCGGCCGCTACCGGCGTCGTGCGCGGGCTCTTTCGCGGTGCCGTCTGTGCAGCTCATGGCTGCGATTGCCGACCGGTGCCGGCTGCACCGGAAGCCGGTCCAGCAGCGACGCGTTCGACAGGATCACCCCACACGGGTGCATGTCGTAGCCGCGCGGCAGCGCGCCCAGGCCCTCGGCCAGCTCCCACAGCGGTCCGAAATGGCCCGAACTGGCGGCGAGTTGCCGCAGTTCCGGGAGTTCGGCCGACGCGCTGCGGATGTCCCGGACGCGGATGTGCGGAAAGCTCTTGGCGATCTCGCCCACGACCTGTGGCGAAATCCCGAGGGCGAGCCCGGTGTCCCTCAGCGCGTGCCGGGCCCGGTAGGCCTCGGGCATTCCGGTGACCGCGGTCCGCTCCGTGCCGAACCGTCTGACGATTGCGTCGTACACCTCCAGGCGCCGCTCGGACTCCACGCGTGCAAGACGTCATGCCGGTCACTTCGAAGCCAGAAGCAGCTCCGAGGGTCACAGCACGTACAGATGCTGTTGCCGCCCCCGGCAGGACTCGAACCTGCGGCCAAGCGCTTAGCGCTGGGTTCCTCAAACGGTGTACACATTTCGGCGCCATAGCAGGCGGGTTGGTGGTGCTGGTCTGCCCCAGACCCAGGGTTTGGCGCGGGAGTTGAGCTGGCTGGTTGCAAGGGTGGTGGCGTGTCGCCTACGCGCCAGTCGGTATCGAGTTGGCCGAGCCGGTCCGGATCGCCGGCTCCCGCTGGGCGATCGAGGAGTGCTTCCAGGCCGCGAAGAACGAATGCGGCCTCGACCAGTACGAGGCCCGCCGCTACATCGGCTGCCACCGGCACATCACCCTGGCGATGCTCGCCCACGCCTTCCACCCCGCGCTCGCAGCTCAGGCCGACGTGGGCGCAAAGGGGGCTGCAGAAACGGATCAGCCCTCGTGCCGCTCACCGTGGCAGAGACACGACGGCTCCTGGACGTCTCCTGCCCCACCCACGAGCCGACCGTAACCCCGTCACCCACGCACTGAAGGGGTCGGCCTGGAGAAGACGACGCCAAGCCATCGCCCGCCGCTGCCACCACCGAAAACGCAGCTCAGGAAACGAACCGCTGCTGGAGTACTAACCCCAATGCCGTGTAGTTAGGGCCCGTAAAGAATCAAGGTGAGGGTTTTGCCTGTGGTATGAGGGCGGCGCCGTGTGTCGCGGCGTAGACGAAGAGGCCGGTGAGGGTGGTCAGGTGTGCCGCTGCGGGGCCATGGGTGTGTCCGTGCTGGTCCATGAGGTGTCTGATCTCGCCGGTGGCCTCGCGGATGGTGTCCTTGCTGACGGTGAACAGGCGGGCGAGCACGGTGGGCGGCAGGGCGAGGTGCTGTTGCAGCACAGTGGCCAGGACTCGGTCGGCCAGGTCCAGTTTGGCCCTGCGGCCGCCGCCCGGGGCCCGGCGCCGTTCGCCGCCGTCGCGCCGGGTGGTGCGGTCCGGTGCGTGCAGCGCCTGCCATTCGGTCGCCAGGGCCTCGGCCAGCGCGGTCAGTGCGGTGCTGGTCATGCCGGTCAGGGCGGGGTGCGACAGTGCCCCGCGGTCGAGGCCGGCGGCAGGGCTGTCGGAGTGCGCCGACTCGGCGGTCCGGGGGTGCACGGTGTAGTTCCATTCCCCGTGGAAGGCATGGCCGGTCAGCGGCACCGCGTTCAGCTCGACGTCGCTGACCTTCACCCCGGTGGGGTAGCTGCCGGGGTCCAGTTCGGCGTGGACGCTCAGGCCGGTGTGTGTGGTGGTCGCGGTGATGGTCTGCACGATGACTTCGTAGCTGGTCAGCGGGCGGCCGCGCCAGTTCATCGTGATCGCGGAGAACAGCCGGTGCTCGATCCGGTTCCATTTCGATGTGCCCGGAGGCATGTGGCAGACCGTGACGGCCAGGCCCGTCTCGGCGGCGAATGATGCGAGTTCGGTCTTCCAGGCGCGGGTGCGGTAGCCGTTAGAACCGCCGGCATCGGCGGTGATCAGGAGCCGGGTGGCCCGCGGGTAGTCGAAGCGCCCTTGCCCGCTCCACCAGCGGCGGATCGATTCGACCGCGAAGGCCGCGGTGTCATGATCGGTACCGACGCTGACCCAGCCGGTGTTCGCCGCCAGATCGTAGATGCCGTAAGGCAGGGCCTTGCCCAGTGCGTCACCGGGGAAGTCATGGACGTCGACCCGCACCGGATCACCGGCCGGCCGCCACTCGCGTCCGGCATTCTTGAACTCCCCGACGACTTCCTTCTTTTTCGTGTCCACGCTGACCACCGGCTCGCCACCCGCCTGATGGTCCTTGACCTGGTCGTTGATGTACCGGAACTGCGTGTCCCGGTCGGGGTGCTGAGCGCCCTCAAGAGTCTTGGCATTGGCCTGCAGGCTGAAACCGTTCTCCCGCAGCAGCCTGCCCACGGTCGGCGCCGACGTGGCATGGCCCTGCCGGGTGAGCTCCCCGGCCAGAGACCGCAGCGACTTCGTCGTCCACCGTAGCGGCGACATCGGATCGCCCCGCTCGTCCGGCTCGACCAGCGCCAGCAATGCCGGAACCAGCAGCGGGTCAAGCTCCTCGGCGTTCTTGCGACCGCCGCCGTCCCGGCGGACCCGGCCATCGGGCAACGGGCCCTCGCCGCCCTCCAGCTCGAAGACCCCCTTCCGCACCGTCGTCTCGCTCACCCCCGCGGCACGCGCGACGGCCCGGACCCCGCCGTGCCCCAGCAGCCGGGCCTCGGCGGCCAGCGCCAGCCGCTGCTGCCGCTCATTCAGATGAGGGAACAACACCCCGAATCTCAGGGCAAGTTGGTCACGAACCTCGCTCGGTATGCGCATACCACACCAACGACAGTGAGACCGTGAAGCAACGTGTTGATTCTTTACGGGCCCTAACTACACGGCATTGGTACTAACCCGGCTCCGAGTACCCGTGTCGACTTGAGTGCCATCTCGATCCGCCGTTGCCTGTTCGATGGCAAGCCAGTCGAGGTTGTGGTGGGCGTACTGGCCCGCGGTGCGCTCGATCAGCGACCGCAGCCCCAGGGCAAGGTCGTCCGGCACTGCCGTGAGGCGCTCAAGCTACGGCTGCGGCTCAGGGCGACACTGCTGGCAGTCGGGAGCCGTGCGCCTCGCCGATGCGCGCTTCGAGGCCGGGGACGCGGCGATCCTGGAAGCGGAGGTTGCTCGTCGTCGATGGTCACCGGATCTGGGTAGAGGACCGCGGTCCACCGTCGATCTCCGAGTGCCCCGGCTGTCCAGGAAGGGACGAGGCGTCGTCCTGGAAGCGGTTGATGGCGGGCTCGTGCCGCGCGCGTAGCTCCGGGTCGTCGACGCCCTGGCCCTCCGCCGGTGCCAGGCAGAGCACCCCGACCTTGCCCTGGTGACGGTTGCGGTGCACGTCCTCCACCGCTCGGCCGACCAGGTCGAGGCGGTAACTGCGGGAGAGGGTCGGGTGGATCTTTCCCCGTACGACGAGACGGTTGGCCAGCGACGCCTCCCGATAGTTGGCGAAGTGCGAGCCGATGATCCGCTTGACGTTCATCCACAGGTAGCGGTTGTCGAACTGGTGGGTGTATCCGCTGGTCGAGGCGCAGGTGACGATCGTGCCGCCGCGACGGGCCACGTACACCGAGGCCCCGAAGGTCTCCTGGCCCGGGTGCTCGAATACGATATCCGGGTCCTCGCCGCCGGTCAGGTCGCGGATGCGCTGGCCGAAGCGGCGCCACTCCCTGGGGTCCTGGGTGAACTCGTCGCGCCAGAAGCGGTAGCCGTCCGCGCCCCGGTCGATGATCGCCTCGGCGCCCATCTCCCGGCAGACCCGGCCGCGCGCCTCATTGGAGACCACGCAGATCGGGTTGCCGCCGCCGTTGAGCACGTACTGGGTGGCGTACGAGCCGAGCCCGCCGGCCGCGCCCCAGATCAGCACGTTGTCGCCCTGCTTCATGGCGGCGCCGTTGCGCGACACCAGCTGGCGGTACGCGGTCGAGTTGACGAGCCCCGGCGATGCGGCCTCCTCCCAGCTGAGATGCCCGGCCTTGGGCATCAGCTGGTTGGCTTTGACCAGGGCGAGCTCGGCCAGGCCACCGTAGTTGGTCTCGTAGCCCCAGATCCGCTGGGCCGGGTCGAGCATCGTGTCGTCGTGCCCCTCCGGCTCCTCCAGCTCCACGTTCAGGCAGTGCGCCACCACCCGGTCGCCCGGCGCCCACCGGCGTACGCCGCTGCCGGTACGCAGCACCACGCCCGCCAGGTCGGAGCCGATGACGTGCCACGGTTGGTCGTGCCGGGCGGCCAGTCCGCCGGTACGCCCGTACCGCCGCAGAAACGCGAAGGTCGGCACCGGGGCGAACAGCGCACTCCACACGGTGTTGTAGTTGACGGCGCTGGCCATCACCGCGACCAGGACCTCGTCCGGCCCCGGCTCCGGCGTGGGCACCTCACGTACGTGCAACGACTTGGTCGGCATCCGGTCGGCGTTGGGGATGCCGTCGAACATCTCCTGCTCCTCGGCCAGCAACACCGCCGCCCGGTATGCCTCGGGTACGGGTAACGCCGCGACCTCCCGGCCGTCGATCCCCGGTGTGCCGATCGTCTCCACAAAAGCAGCGTCCACGGGCGCGCCTTTCCTGCGATGTGCGCCGAGCATCGGGCGGTGTGCCGGACCCGCGCAACCCCTGTATCGGATTCGCGCCGAGGTTCAGGGGGTGCCGCACGTCTTCCTGTCTCTCCCCAGGATTCCTGTCCTTCTCCGCGCCCAGGCATAGGGGGGTGCCGCACGTCTTCCTGTCTCTCCCCAGGAATCCTGTCCTTCTCCGCGCCGAGGGATAGGGGGGTCCGCACGTCTTCCTGTCTCCCCCGGGAAACGTTTCCTTTTTTTCGCTCTGACAACCGACGAGTGGGCATTTGTATGTACAGTTGATCAGCCCACCGGCGCGAGCCGATCGGTTTCCCATGCCGGTCCGTGCTCGTCGACGAGCACGGAGGCCGTGGTGCCCATGGATCGCAACCCGATACCCGACGCCGGACTCAACTCTCGTGACGACGCGCTCGGACGGCTGCGCCCCCGGCTCCGCGACGTGGCGGCCGGACAGGGCGTCGTCGTCACCATCACCGGGCCGGTGGCCTGCGGAAAGACCAGCCTGCTCGACGCGCTGACCGACCTGCCCGGCTTCCTCGTCCTGCGAGCGCTGTGCTCGGCCGAGGAGAGCGTGCTGCCCTACGGCGTGCTCGACCAGCTCACCGATCACGAGACCGTGGCGAGCCGTGCCCCGGGTTTCGTGCCGCTGCCGGGCGCCCGTGCCACCGACGCCTCCAGCGGCGTGGACGCTGCCCGGCTCGCCAACCAATTCACCCGGGCCGTGCTGCGGCTCTCCGCCGAGCGGCCGGTCATGGTCGTCGTCGACGACGTCGACCGCGCCGACCCGGAGTCGCTGCTCAGCCTCCGGCACCTCGCTCGCCGCGTCGGCGCCGCCCGCGTCGCGCTCGTCTTCACCGAGTTACGCCAGCCGCTGCCGCCGACCTCGCATTCCACGTTCCACGCCGACCTGCTGGGACTGTCCTACTACGAGGAGATCGGGCTGCGCCCGCTCAGCCCCGGCGACGTGGCCGAGTTCGTTCGCGAACAGCTCGGCGTCGCCGACGGCGAGGACCAGCTCGGCGCCGCCGGTGGGTTCGCCGCCGACTTCTTCGGGACCACGGGCGGCAATTTGTTGCTCGTCCGCGGCCTGATCAACGACCTGCGCACGACGCGTACGGCAGCCGACGCCCAAGGCTGGCCCATCGCCGGTGACGTGGTAGTCGGCGCCGCCTTCCGCCACGCCTACCTCGGTTCGCTGCATCGCTGCGGGCCCGCCGCGGTGGGCGTCGCCCGGGCGGCCGCCGTACTCGGGGACGCGACCGACGACCGCCTCGTCTCCCGGCTCAGCGGCGTCGCGGCGGGGCAGATAGGCCGGGTGCGGTGCATGATGGGGGAGTCCGGCCTGCTGCGCGGCCTGAGCTTCCCGCATCCGGAGGCGCGCAGCGCCGTGCTCGACGACCTGTCGCCGGCCGAGCGGCGTCGGCTGCACGGGCTGGCCCTGGACGCCCTCGTTGCGCAGAGCGCGCCGGCCGACGTGCTGGCCGTGCACCAGACCCGCTCGCGCCGCAACCGCGGCCCCGGGGCGGCCGAGGTCTACGCCGCCGCGGCCACCCTGGCCTGCCGCCGCGGCGAGCTCGACGTGGCGGCGGAACGCCTGGAAGAGGCGTACGTCGCGGCCGAGGACGCCGAGTCGCGGGCCGCCCTGCGTTTTCGGCTCGCGATGAGCGAGTGGCGACGCGACCCGGGGCTGGTCGCCCGGCACGTTCCCGAACTCGCTGCCGCGTCCGCCGCCGGGCTGCTGCCGCCCTGGCACGCCGTGCTGCTGGCCTCCTGGCTGTTGCTGGCCGGCCGGATCCGTGAAGCCCTGCCCGTGCTCCAGCGCTGCCGGTTCCCCGCACAGGCCCGGGTCGAGGTGCGCACCTGGACCCGGGCGCTGTCGGTGCTCTATCCGGAGCTCTCCATCGCCGACCAATGCGATCTGGCCGACCGGGACGACCGAGCCGAGCGGACCGGCCAAGCCGACCGAGCGGAGCAGGACGGCCGAGCCGACGGGTCCGACGGGACCGCACTGGGGGAACTGGTCGCGCTGCCGGTGTCTGCCGAGTCGTGGGCGCGGGTCGTCACTGCGTACGCCCATGCTCTGCGCGGCCGCTCGGCCCGGGCCGTGGAGGAGGCCGAGCAGGTGCTGCGCCTGATCGACTCCAGCCACTGCCCCGGCGGTGACGCCGCGATCGGCGTCACCGCGCTGTTCTCCCTGGTGTACGCGGGTGACGCCGACTGCACGCAGCTCTGGTGCGAGAAGCTCACCGCCACCGCTGACGCCCAGGGATCGGCCTCCGCCGAAGCGGCGCTGGCTGCCGTACGCGCGGAACTCGCCGTGCGGCGCGGTGACTTCCCGGCCGCCGTCGAGGCCGGCCGGGCCGCGCTGAGCACGTTGAGCCTGCCGAGCTGGGGCGTCGTCGCCAGCCTGCCCCTGAGCTGCCTCGTCGTGGCACACACCAGGATCGGCCGGTACGACGAGGCGGCACGTTACCTGGAGGAGGCGGTGCCGGAGGCGACCGATCGGAGCGTCTTCGGCCTGCACCAGTTGTGGGCGCGCGGGCAGTACCACCTGGCGACGGGCCACGCGCACGCCGCGTACACGGATCTGCGCATCTGCGGCGAGCGGATGCAGCGCTGGCGCATGGACGTGTCCGACCTGCTGACGTGGCGGGTCGGGGTCGCCGAGACCCTGCTGGCGCAGGACGGTCCGTGCATGGAAGGCCGGCGGCTGCTGCGTGAGGAGCTGGACCGGGCGCCCACCGGCCGGGTACGGGGGCTTGCCCTGCTCGCGATGGCCGGCTACAGCGCGATCGGCAGACGCGTCGAACTGCTGGAGCAGGCCGTGGAGTTGCTGGCCGGTGACCGGTACGCCCGGGCCCGCGCCCATGCCGACCTGGGCGACACCTACACCTTGCTGAAGCAGCACGTCAGGGCCCGGCAGGCGTTCGGTAGCGCCCGCCTGCTGGCCCAGGCATGCGGCGCCGTGCCGCTGCTCAACCGGCTCGGCGCCGAAGCCGCCGAAGCCGCCGAAGCCGACGGCTCCCCGGCGCAGCGCGTGGCCGCGCTGACCGACGCCGAGGCCAGGGTGGCCTCGCTGGCGGCGGCGGGCTGCACGAACCGCGAGATCGCCATGCGGTTGTTCGTCACGGCGAGCACCGTCGAGCAGCACCTCACGAAGATCTTCCGCAAGCTCGGCGTCCGCAACCGGCGTGACCTGCCGACCGATCTCGCCGCCGGCTACCAGGTGACGATCAGGCGGGCGGGGCTGTAGAAGCCGATCGTCTCGGCCATCGGCACGGTGGCGTCCGGGTCCGCGAGCCGCAGCCCGGGAAGCCGGTCCAAGAGCCGCGAGTAGGCGACCTTCATCTCGACGCGGGCCAGGTGCTGCCCGAGGCACTTGTGCACGCCGCCGCCGAACGCGAAGTTGCCGCTCGCGTCGCGGGTGACGTCGAACCGGTCGGGCTCGGCGTACCGCTCGGGGTCCCGGTTCGCCGTCGAGAACAAGGGGAGCACCCGGTCGCCGGCCGCGATGCGCTGCCCGCGCAGCTCGATGTCCTCGGCCGCCACGCGGAGGATGCCGCCCTGGTTCACCGGGAGGTACCGCAGCAGCTCCTCGACAGCCCCGTCCCAGCCGGCCGGTCCCGACCGCGTGGCCGCCAGTTGCTCCGGGTACACGAGGAAGGCATGGATGCCGTACGCGATCAGCCGGTCCACCGCCTCGTGCCCGGCGATGGCCAGCGTGGCGATCGCGCCCGTGGCCTCCTCGGCGGTCAGCGCGTCAGCCCGGTCGGCGGAGACCAGGCGGGAGATCGGGTCGTCGCCGGGCGCCGAGCGCTTGTCGGCGGCGATCCGCGCGGAGATCTCCCAGATGGTCTGCCGTGCCGTGGCCGCGGTGGTCAGGTCCTGCGCCGCGACCAGCGTGGAGACCGCGTGGTCGAGGTCGGCGTAAAGCTGGTCGGGCAGGTCGTAGAGCGCCTGGATGACCAGCGACGGCAGCTTGTTCGCGTACGCCTCGACGAGGTCGGCGCCCGGCCCCGCCGCGACCACGTCGTCGAGCAGCCGGTCGGCCAGCTCGGTGATGGTCGGCTCGGCGGCACGCGCCGCCCGCAGGGAGAAGTCGTCGGCGAGCAGCCGCCGGTAGCGGGTGTGCTCGGGGCGGTCCATACCGGAGAACCAGCCCGGCGGCACCTCGGGGGCGTCCGGGAAGATGGACAGCGCGGAGGAGTACCGCGGATCCGTGGTCACGGCCTTGACGTCCTCTGCGCGCGACACCATCCAGTGCTGTACGCCGAACAGCTCGAACGGCGCGACCATGCCGCTGTGCAGGAGCCCGAGGTGGGCGTCCTGAGGGTCGAACGGGCACCGCCGGGGCGGCGCGGCGGCTGGGGTCTCACTGATGTCGGTCATGCTTTCACTCCCCATTTCGTGGCTATGCGAGCGAGCAGGCCGGTGATGGCCTCGTGCTCCGGGCTGCCGCGGCGCAGCCCCAGGATCGGGCCGTCGAGTGCGTCCAGGTCGCCGAGCACGGCCAGCACCGTGTCGACCTCGTCCTCGTCGTCCTCCGCGGGGTCCGGCGAAGGCGCGTACGGCGAAGGCACGTCAGACGGGGACGACGGCGTCTCCTCCGGCGTCGTGGCCGCGAACAGGCTGGTCAGGTGATCGGCGAGCCGGGCCGGCGTCGGGTGGTCGAACGCCACGCCGCCCGCGAGGGCCAGGCCCGTCGCCGCGGTCAGCCGGTTGCGCAGCCGGGAGGCGCCCAGCGAGTCCAGCCCCAGCTCCAGGAAGGAGGTGTTGTCGCGCACGCCGATCGTGTCGGCCCGGCCGAGCAGCAGGGCGACCTGGACGCGTACCAGGTCGAGCAGCGCGTCCCGGCGCGCCGCGGCGGCCATCAGGTCGTAGCGCTGCCTTTCCGGGTCCGGCGCCGGCGTCACCGCGGCCGGCGAGGCGCCGACCTGGCCGGTGGACGCGAGCCAATAGGTCTCCCGGCGGAACGCGTAGACGGGCAGGTCGACCGGGCGCCCACCGGCCAGGACGGCCGGCCACCGCAGGTCCACCCCGGCGGTGAACAGTTCCCCGGCCGCGGCGAGGATGCCGATCTCGTCGGGCACCCGCCGGGTGAGCAGCGGATGGAACGTGCCCTCGACGGTCTCGCCCGCCATCGCGCTCAGCGAGCCGGACGGCCCCACCTCGACGAACGTGTCCACCCCGAGGCCGGTCAGCGCGGTCAGCGCGGCGCCGAAACGAACCGGCCGGCGGGCGTGCCGCAGCCAGTAGTCCGGCGTGGTGAGGTCGCCCGGACCGGCCGGCTCGCCGGTCACCGTGGACACGACCGGCAGGGACGGCTCGCGGAAGGTGAGGGTTTCGAGCACCGCGCGGAACCCCTCCAGTACGGCGTCGACATCGCGGGAGTGGAAGGCCCGGCCGACCTGCAGGCGGCGCGCCTGGCGGCCGGCGGCGGCCTGCCCGCCGACGAACCTGTCCACGGCCTCCTCCGGCCCGGACACCACCGTCATCTCGGGACCGTTGACCGCGGCCACGTCCAGGTCCGGGGGAAGGACGGCACGGGTCTCGCTCTCGGACGCCCGTACCGCCGCCATCGCGCCGGGTGGCAGGTCCCGCAGCGCGGCACCGCGCGCGGCCACCAGCGACGCCGCGTCGGACAGCGACAGCACGCCCGCCACGTGGGCGGCGGCAACCTCGCCGATGGAGTGTCCGGCGACCGCGTCGGGCGTCAGACCCCACGAGGCCAGCAGCCGGTGGAGCGCCACCTCCAGCGCGAACAGCCCGGCCTGGGTGTAGAGCGTGTCGTCGGTCAGCTCCCGCCCGGCCTCGGTGAAGTACACGTGCGCGACGCCGTGCTCCAGATACGGGTCGAGCGCCGCGCACACCTCGTCCCACGCCTTGGCGAACACGGGATGGCGCCGGTACAGGGCCTGGCCCATGCCGTGCCTCTGGGTGCCCTGGCCGTCGAACAGGAACGCGACCCGCCGGTGGGGAACGGCCTCGCCCAGCTGCGTCCCCGGCCCCTGGTCACCGGTCGCCAGCAGGGAGAGCTCCCGCAGCAGCCCTTCGTGTTCGGCCGCCATCACGGCGGCCCGCCGCGGCAGCGGGGTGCGCGTGGTCGCCAGCGCGTACGCCACATCGCGCATCTTCTGCTCCGGGCGGGCGAGCAGGTGGGCGCGGAGTCGGCCGGCCTGTTCCCGCAGCGAGGGCAGGTCGTCGGCCGACAGCAGCAGCGGCACTGTTTCGTCGCCGTCGCCGTCGCCGTCGCCGTCGCCGTCGCCGTCGCCGGGCGGTTCGGCCGGTGCGGCGGCGTCCTCAAGGATCAGATGCGCGTTCGTGCCGCTGAGCCCGAAGGCGGACACCGCGGCCCGCCGCGGGCGATCACCGCGGGGCCATGGCTGTTCGCCGGTCAGCAGCTCGACCGCGCCCGCCGACCAGTCGACGTGTGGGGTCGGCTCGTCCACGTGCAGCGTCCGTGGCATCGTGCCGTGCCGCATCGCCTCGACCATCTTGATCACACCGGCGACCCCGGCGGCCGCGACGGTGTGCCCGATGTTCGACTTCAGCGAGCCGATGCGGACCGGCGGCCCGTCCGGGCGTTGCCCGTAGGTGGCGATCAGCGCGTCCGCCTCGACCGGGTCGCCGAGCGTGGTGCCGGTGCCGTGCGCCTCCACCACGTCGACGTCACCGGTCGCCAGTCCGGCGGCCCGCAGGGCGGATCGGATCACCCGCTGCTGCGCCGTGCCGTTCGGTGCGGTGAGCCCGTTGGAGGCGCCGTCGGAGTTGACGGCGCTGCCCCGGATCACCGCCAGCACCCGGTGACCGTGGCGTTCCGCGTCGGACAGCCGTTCCAGTACCACCAGCCCGGCGCCCTCGGACCAGCCCGTCCCGTCGGAGGCCGCGGCGAACGACTTGCACCGGCCGTCGGCGGCCAGCCCGCGCTGCCGGGAGAACTCGGTGAACAGCACCGGCGACGCCATCACCGCGACGCCACCGGCGAGGGCCAGCGAGCACTCGCCGTGCCGGAGCGCCTGCGCAGCGAGGTGCAGCGCCACGAGCGAGGACGAGCACGCGGTGTCGACGGTGACCGCCGGTCCGTGCAGTCCGAGGGAGTACGCGACCCGGCCCGACATGGCGCTGGTCGAGCCGCCGGTCAGCAGGTTGCCCTCGACCGCGGCGTCCACGCCGTACCCCTGGGCCGCGGCGCCCACGTACACGCCGGTCTCGCTGCCGCGCAGATTGCCCGGCGCGATCCGCGCGCGTTCGAGCGCCTCCCAGGCGATCTCCAGCAGGATCCGCTGCTGCGGATCCATGCCCAGCGCCTCCCGCGGGCTGATTCCGAAGAACGCCGCGTCGAAGCGGGCCGCGCCGGAGAGAAAACCACCTTCTCTGACGTACGAGCGCCCGGGCGCGTCGGGGTCGTCGTCGAAGAGCGAGTCGAGATCCCAGCCCCGGTCCGCTGGGAACGGGCCCACGGCGTCGCGCCCCTCGGCGACCAGGCGCCACAGCTCCTCGGGCGAGCTGATGTCGCCGGGCAGCCGGCAGGCCATGCCCACGATCGCGATCGGCTCGTCCTTGTCGGCGGAGGCCTCCACCGCCGGCTCCGCCACGTGATCCGTGATCAGCAGCGACAGCAGGTGGGTCGCCAGTGCCTCCGGGGTCGGATGGTTGAACACCAGCGTGCTCGGCAGGGTGAGCCCGGAGGCCGTGGCGAGGCGGTTGCGCAGCTCCACCGAGGTCAGCGAGTCGAAGCCCAGCTCCTGAAAGGGGCGGTCGGGCCGGATCGCCTCCGCGCCGGTGTGCCCGAGCACGGTGGCGGTCTCCGCGAGGACGACCTCCAGCAGGAGCCGGAGCCGCTCGGCGCCGGACGCGGCGCCCACCCGCGTGGTCAGGGACGCGGTCGTGGCGGCCTGCGGTGTCGCCCGCCGCGCCCTCGGCGCCAGCTCGCGGAGCAGCGGCGGCGGGTCGGTACGGGCCAGCCTGGCGGGATCGATCGTGGCCAGCACGAGGGACCGGTCGGCGGCGGCGAGGGCGAGATCCAGCAGGGCCATGCCCTGCTCGGCGGAGATCCGGTCGAAGCGGTTGTCGCCGGCCATGCCGGCGGTCATCGTGCTGGTGTCCTGCCACAGTCCCCAGTGGAGCGTCCGGGTGCGGGGATGGTGGTAGGCCAGCTGGGTGAGGAAATTGTTGGCGGCGGCGTAGGCGGCCTGGCCCGGATTGGCGAGCGTGGTGGCGGCGCTGCCGTAGTGGGTGATGTGCTTCAGGTTCGTCAGCGTCGCGGCGTGGCGGTGCAGGTGGTGGGCGCCGTCGACCTTGGGTGCGAGGACGGCGTCGAGCTGGTCGGGCGTCAAGGTCTGGATCGTGGCGTCGGACAGGACCCCGGCGGTGTTGACGATGACGGTGATCCCGGGATGGTCGGCGAAGACCCGGCCGAGGGCGTCGTGGTCGGTGAGGTCGCAGGCGATGCCGGTGGCGTCGACCCCGTCGGGGACGGCGCCGCTGCGGGAGAGCAGCAGCAGGTCGGTCACGCCGTGGGCGTCGTGCAGGTGGCGGGCGAGGATGCCGGCCAGGGTGCCCGATCCGCCGGTGATCAGCACGGTGTCGTGGCGGTCCAGGGCCTGCGGGACGGCGAGGGCGATCTTGCCGGTATGCCGGGCCTGGCTCATGTACGAGAAGGCGTCCTTGGCGTGGCGGACGTCGAAGACGGTGACGGGCAGGGGAGTGAGCGCGCCGTCGGCGAACAGGGTGTGCAACTCGGCGAGGATGTCGTGCAGGCGGTCGGGGCCGGCGTCGATGAGGTCGAACGCGTCGGCGGCGTCGCGGATGTCGGTCTTGCCCATCTCCAGGAACCGGCCGCCGGGCTTGAGCAGCGCGTACGAGGCGTCGATCAGCTCGCCGGTCAGCGAGTTGAGGACCACGTCCATCGGCGGGAACACCTCAGCGAAGCGGGCGTCGCGGGACGAGGCGATGTGGTCGTCGGGGATGCCCAGGGCGCGCAGCAGCGGCCATTTCGACGGGTGGGCGGTGGTGTAGAGGTCCGCGCCGAGATGCCTCGCGAGTTGGACGGCGGCCATGCCGACGCCGCCGGTGGCGGCGTGGACGAGCAGCCGTTGCCCGGGCTGGACACCGGACAGATGGGTGAGGGCGTAGTGGGCGGTGGCGTACGCGATGGGGACGGTCGCGGCGGTGTCGTGGCTCCACCGGTCGGGGATGTGGTGGACGAGGCGGGCGTCGGTGACGGCGCTGGGGGAGAAGGCACCGGTGAACAGGCCGTGCACGCGGTCGCCGACGGCGAATCCGGTGACGCCGTCGCCGACCTCGGTGATCGTGCCGGAGGCTTCGCTGCCCAGCTGCTGGCCGTGGGCGGTCAGGCCGAGGGCCAGCATGATGTCGCGGAAGTTGAGCCCGGCGGCGTGGACGGCGACGCGGACGTGTCCCGGCGGGCACGGTTCGGGTTCGGCCGGGGTGAGAGTGAGGTTGGTGAAGGTGCCGGGGTCGGGCACGGCCAGCCGCCAGTTGCCGGTGGCCGGCGGCGTGAGGGCGGTGGGATCGGTGCCCGGTCGCAGGCGCGGCGCGCTCAACTGTCGGTCACGACAGCGCAGTTGAGGTTCTCCGGCGGCGAGCAGGACGGCCGGGGCGAGGGTGTCGTCGGTGTCGGCCAGCACGAACTGGCCGGGGTGCTCGTTCTGGGCGACGGCGGCCATGGCCCAGGCGGGGCTGTCGGCCCGGGCGGTGACGAGGACCGGTGCCGTGAGGTCGTCGGCGAGAACGGTTCGCAGTTCGGTGAGCAGCGAGCGCAGGGTCGAGCGGCAGGCGTCGGGGTCCGGACCGGCCGGTGGACTGCCGATCACCCGCACGGTGTCCGGTCTGGCCTCCGGCAGGGCGACCGGTGCCCACACGGTGCGGAACACCGAGTGCGCCGGGACCGCCGTCCGCGCGGTGTGCGGGCGGGTGGTGACGCCGGCGATGGTCAGCACCGGTCGCCCGGCCGGGTCCACGGCGGTGACCGTGAAGCCGTGCCCGGTGGTGGGTGTGACCCGGGCCAGCAGACGTGTGGCGGCGACCGCGTGCAGGTGCACCTGGTCGAATGCGAACGGCAGGTGTACGCCGGTGCCCGGGGCGGCCACCAGGGTGGCGGCGTGCAGCACGGCGTCGGTCAACGCCGGATGGGCGCCGAAGCCCGCGGCGTCGCCCGGCAGGACGATCTCGGCGTAGACGTCGGCGCCGGAACGCCATGCGGTGCTGAGACCCCGGAAGGACGGACCGTAGCCGTAACCCGCCGCTTCCAGAGCGGGGTAGAAGCCGGTCAGGTCCACCGGCTCCGCGTCGTCGGGCACCGCGACCGGCGCGGGCGGCGTGGCCGGGCCCTCGGCGGCGAGCAGCACCGAGGCGTGCCGCGTCCAGGCGCCCGGCTGCCCCGAGTGGATCGTCGCGGTCAGGGCCGTACGGTCGATCGAGATCAGGAGGTCGACGGCGGCCGTGAGCGCCAACGGCGACTCGATGACGAGCTCGGCGACGCCGGCGGCGCCCACCTCGTCGGCGGCGTGCAGGGCAAGCTCGACGAAGGCTGTGCCCGGGAACAGGACGGTGCCGTTGACCGCGTGGTCCGTCAGCCATCCGTGTGGCCGCACGCGCCCGAGCAGCACGGTCGTGTCGCCCGGCAGCTCGACCGCGGTGTGCAGGAAGGGGTGCTTGAGGGTGCCCCCGGCGCTGCCGCCGCCGTCGATCCAGTGGCGCTGGTGCTGGAAGGGATAGGTGGGTAGTTCCGCGAAGGGCGCGGGCGGAATGATCGTGGTCCAGTCGACCGGCACACCGGCCACGAACGCCTGCGCCAGCGACGCCAGCATCCGCTCTCCGCCGCCGTCCTCACGCCGCAGGGTGGGGACGGTGACCGCGTCGTCGAGGGCGGGGATCAGCACCGGCCTCGCACTCACCTCGATGAACACCGCGTCGTCGAAACCCGCCGCCGCCGGGGCGAACCGGACCTGCTGCCGCAGATTCCGGAACCAGTACTCATCGTCCAGCGCACCGGTGACCCACGCCTCGTCCACGGTCGACAGCCACGGGATCACCGGTGCCTGCGACGGCACCGACACCACCGCACCGCGCAACGCCTCGACATGCGGGGTGTGCGACGCGTAGTCCACCGCGATCCGCCGCCCGCCATAACGAGCACGAACCGCCTCCACCGCGTCCGGCACACCCGCCACGACCGTCGAGGACGGCCCGTTCAACGCCGCCACCCACACCCCGTCAGGCAACTCGATACCGTCGGCAGGCAACGGAATCGACGCCATCGCCCCCTTGCCCGCCAGCGTCGAAGCAATCGCCTGACTGCGCAGCGCCACCACCTTCGCCGCATCAGCCAGCGACACCGCACCCGCGACACAGGCTGCCGCGATCTCACCCTGCGAATGCCCGATCACCGCGGACGGCTGCACACCCGCCGCCTGCCACACCGCCGCCAGCGACACCATCACCGCCCACGACGCCGGCTGCAACCACTCCACCCGATCCGGAGCATCAACCGCCTCCCACAGATCCAGATACGGCGACAACGCCTCCGCACACTCACTCATCCGCGCCGCGAACACCGGAGAGGCATCCAGCAACGCACGCCCCATCCCCGCCCACTGCGTCCCCTGACCCGGAAACACGAACACGACGTCGGGATCGGCCGAGGCGACTCCCGTCACGGTGGTGTCGCCGACGCGGACCGCCCGGTGGTCCAGCAACGCTCGCGTCGTGGCCAGGGCGAAGGCCACGTCCGTACCGGACTCCGCACGGGCTTGCAGCACGGCGAGGGCCTCGGGGTCCTTCGCGGAGAACACCAGGGGCACGGGCCCGGACACCACGGGAGTGAACGGCACCGCGGCCGGAACCTCCACGGCCGGCGCCTCCTCCACGATCACGTGCGCGTTCGTGCCGCTGACGCCGAACGACGAGACGGCCGCACGCCGGGGCCGACCCGGGGAGCCGGGCCACGGCACGTTCGAGGTCAGCAGCTCGACCGTGCCGGACGTCCAGTCCACGTGCGGCGAGGGCGCGTCGATGTGCAGGCTCCGCGGCATGGTCTCGTGCCGCATCGCCTGGATCATCTTGATCACCCCGGCGACTCCGGCGGCCGCCTGGGTGTGCCCGAGGTTCGACTTCACCGAACCCAGGCGCACCGGCTCGTCGGCGGTCCGTTCGCCGTACGTGGCCAGCACGCCCTGGGCCTCGATGGGGTCGCCGAGGGTGGTTCCGGTGCCGTGTGCCTCGACGAGGTCGATGTCGGCGGTGGTGAGGCGGGCGTCGGCGAGCGCGGCGCGGATGACGCGTTGCTGGGAGGGTCCGTTGGGGGCGGTGAGCCCGTTGGAGGCGCCGTCCTGGTTGACCGCCGACCCGCGGACCACGGCCAGGACGGGGTGGCCGTTGCGCCGGGCGTCGGAGAGTCGTTCGACCACGAGCACGCCGACGCCCTCGGACCAGCCCGTCCCGTCCGCCGACGCCGCGAACGCCTTGCAGCGGCCGTCCGCGGCGAGCCCGCGCTGCCGCGAGAACGATCGGAAGACCGTGGGGGACGTCATGACGGTGACGCCGCCGACCAGGGCCAGCGACGACTCGCCGGTGCGCAGCGACTGGGCGGCCAGGTGCAGGGCGACCAGGGAGGAAGAGCAGGCGGTGTCGACGGTGACCGCGGGTCCCTCAAGCCCGTAGAAGTAGGACAGGCGGCCGGAGACGACGCTCGCGGAGACCCCCGTGCCGATCCAGCCTTCCAGGTCGGGTTCGCCGGCCAGGAGCCCCGCGTAGTCCTGGCCGTTGCTGCCCATGAAGACGCCGGTGGCGCTGCCGCGCAGCTCGTCGGCGCGCAGGCCCGCGTGTTCGAGGGCCTCCCAGGAGACCTCCAGCAGGAGCCGCTGCTGTGGGTCCATGGCGGTGGCCTCCCGCGGGCTTATCCCGAAGAACGCCGCGTCGAACCCGGCCGCGTCGGTCAGGAAACCGCCCTGCCCGGTGGTGGAGCGGCCCACCGCGTCCGGGTCGGGGTCGACCAGGGTCTCCAGCTCCCAGCCGCGGTCACCGGGGAACGGGCCGATCGCGTCACCGCCGCCGACGACCAGCCGCCACAGGTCGTCCGCCGAGGCCACCCCGCCCGGATAGCGGCAGGCCATGCCCACGACGGCCAGCGGTTCGCCGGTGCGGGCGGTGGTCTCGGCCAGGCGCCGACGGGTCTCGTGCAGTTCGGCGGTGGTCCAGCGCAGGTATTCGACGATCTTCTCGTCGGCCATGTCAGCTCGTCCCTCTCGCCTCGTACGCCGCCGTGCCCCGATCGAGCACTCCGGCGGCGAGGTCGCCGATCGTCCGGTCCGGGTCGTCCATCGCCCGGTCGAGCACGTCCCCCACTGCGGCGAGCAGCGCCTCGATCGTGGCCCGGTCGAAGGTCGCCGCGTTGTACGAGGCCAGCCCGCTGAGCGCCCCGTCCGCGCTCTCGATCAGATGCACGGCCAGCTCGCTCGGCATGTCCACGGTCTGGTCGACGCTCACGTCCACCGGCGAGGCCGTCACCCCGGGTAGGTCGAGCACCGGCTGCAGCGCGCTGATCAGCTGGAACGAGACGTTCAGCGGCGGCGGGCCGGGGGCCAGCGCGTGGTAGAAGGGCAGATCCTGGTGGGCGTGCGCGGCCACCATGGTGGCGTGCACCCGCCGCAGCGCCTCCCGGAAGCCGGGCTCCCCGCTCAGGTCCGTCCGCAGCGCGATGATCTTGGCGAAGTAGCCGATCAGTGGCTCCGTCTCGGCCCGGGAGCGGTTGGCGAACGGCGCGGCGACGGTGACGTCACGGTTGCCGGTGAGCCCGGCGGCGACCGTGCAGAAGGCGGTCAGCAGCGTCTCGTACAGGGTGGCCCGTTCGGTCCGGGCCAGCTTGCGGGCCGCGTCGGCGGCCGGGGCGGGCAGCGTCCAGCGCAGCGTCGCGGCGGGGCCGGGGCGCCGGGGTCGACCGGCGGGCAGCTCCAGCGGGCGGTAGCCCGCGAGCCGCTCGCGCCAGTAGGCGTGTTCCGTGGCCAGGGGACGGTCACGTTCCCAGAGGGCGTGGTCGGCGTACTGCACGGCGAGAGGCGGCGGCGCGGCGCCCGCGTACAGGAGGGACACCTCGTCGGCCAGGACGCGCAGGGACCATCCGTCAGAGGCCAGGTGGTGACTGGTCAGCAGGAGCAGGTGATCGTCCGTGCCGAGGCGCCACAGGTGCGGGCGGACGAGCACGTCGCGGGCCAGGTCGAAGGGCCGGGCGACCTCTTCGCGGGTCAGTCGCGGGACGTCATCGGGCGTCGCATCGTCCACCGGCACCGGGACGGCCGATGGAGCACGGACAACGGTCCCGCCGTCCGGCGTGAAGCCCGTACGCAGAGCCTCGTGCCGGGCGACGACGGCGGTCAGCGCGCGCTCCAGCGCGGGCACGTCCAGCGGCCCGCGCAGCCGGTACGCCAGCGGAATGCTCCATGTCGAAGCGTCGAGCAGCGAGCCGTACCAGAGCAGCATCTGCTCCTGCGCGAGCGAGAGCGGCGCCGTGGCGTCCCGGGACCGGGCGGTCAGCGGCACCGCGCGGGAGGCGCCGTGCACGGCGCGGGCAAGTGTCTCGGGGGTGCGCCCCTGGAACAGCTCCCGCAGCGGGACGTCCACGCCCAGCTCGGCGCGGAGCCGGGAGGTGATCCGGGTGGCGAGCAGGGAGTGTCCGCCGAGCGCGAAGAAGTCGTCGTGGATGCCGACGCCGGGCAGGTCGAGCGCCTCCGCGAAGATCCGGCACACGGCGGCCTCGGTGGCGTCCCGCGGCGGCGCCCCGGCGGTGGGGACGGTCCGCCGACCGGGGGCGGGCAGGGCATGCCGGTCCACCTTGCCGCTGGTGTTGCGGGGCAGTTCGGGCAGCACGACAAACAAGGCGGGCACGGCCGGTGCGGGCAGCCGGGACTCGGCGAGCCGGCGCAACTCGGCGTCGAGTTCGGTACCGGCGCCGGGCGCCACGACGTAGGCGACCAGGCGGCGGCCCGCCGGTCGGTCCTCGCGGGCCACGACGACCGTCTGCGTGACGGCCGGATGCCCGGCGAGTACGGTCTCCACCTCGCCGGGCTCGACCCGCACCCCCCGGATCTTGACCTGGTGGTCGATCCGGCCGAGGAACTCCAGGTTGCCGTCGACGGTCCAGCGGCACAGGTCACCGCTGAGGTACGTGCGGCCCTCGGGCTCGACCGGCGCGTTGACGAGGCGCTGTGCGGTCATGCCCGGCCGGCCGAGGTAGCCGCGTGAGACACCGACGCCGCTGATGCACAGCTGACCCGGCACGCCGATCGGCACCGGCCGCAACGCGTCGTCCAGCACGTACAACCGGATGTTGTCGATCGGCGGGCCGAGCGGCGACGCCGTGCCCGGCCAGTCGTCCACCCGCTCGGGCAGCCTCCAGCCGGTGACCAGCTGCGTCTCGGCGGGCCCGTAGTGGTTGTGGACGCGCACTCGCGGCCGGTGCCGGCAGAACGACCGGAGCCGTTCGTCCAGCACGAGCGCCTCGCCGCCCTGGCAGAGCCGGCGCAGCCCGTGCAACAGCGGGCCGGCCGGGTCGACGTGCTCCAGCAGCCCGCGCAGCACGGTCGTCGGCGCGAAGATGCGGGTGATCCGGTGCTCGTCCATCCAGGCGGCGAGCCCGGCCAGATCGAGCCGGACGCCGTCGGGCGGGACGACCAGGGTGCCGCCCATCAGCGTGGAGAGGATCTCCTGGACCGAGTAGTCGAACGTGGCCGACACGAACTGCAGGGTGCGGCTCTCCGGCTCGTGCGGCATCGTGCGTTCCTGCCAGAGCAGCAGGTTGACCGGGCCGGCGTGCGGCATGAGAACGGCCTTGGGCCGGCCGGTCGACCCGGACGTGTAGATCGCGTAGGCGAGGTCCTCGGGCCCGGGATCCACGTCCGGGGCGATGACGCCGGGCTCGTCGTCGAAGGGAGCTTCCACGACGTGCTCCACGCCCCCGAACAGCGGCCGATGCTCCGCCTGCGTGACGACCGTGCGGAGCCGCGTGTCCTCAAGCACGAACCGGACGCGCTCGGCCGGGTGCTCCGGGTCGATCGGGACGTAGGCGGCGCCCGCGTTCAGGATGCCGACCATCGCCACGATCAGGTCGGCGCCCCGGTCCAGGCAGAGACCGACCAGCTCGCCGGTGCCCACCCCGAGGGCGATCAGCCGATGGGCGATCCGGTTGGCCCGGCGGTGCAGTTCCGCGTACGTCAGGGAGACCATGTCGTCCTCGACCGCGAGCCGATCCGGATGCCGGCGCGCCCGGTCGGCCAGCATCGCGGGCAGCGACCGTGCCGTCATCTCGCGCGCGGTGTCGTTGAAGCCGGCGGTGACCTGCCGCAACTCCGCCTCGTCCAGCAGCGGGACCTGGGACAGGCGCAGCGCCGGGTCGGCGACGACCGCGCGCAGCACGACCGTGAGGTGCCGGGCCAGCCGCTCGATGCGCTCGCCGTCGAAGAGCGCGTGGTTGAACAGCAGATGCCCGCTCAGCCCGTCCGGCTGCTCGAACACGTGCACCTCGAGGTCCATGCGGGTGTCGAAGTGACCGGTCTCGAACGTGGCCGCGGTGACGCCCGGCAGCGCCGCTGTGGCGGCCGTACCGTCGAGCACCTGGAACAGCACCTGGACCAGCGGGTTGGTGGCCAGGTCACGGTCCGGGGCGAGGCGTTCGGTGAGGTAGTCGAACGGCACGTCGCCGTGGGCGAACGCGTCGAGCGCGGTGTCGCGGGTGCGGGTCAGCAGTTCGGCGAACGACGGGTCGCCGGAGAGGTCGCCACGCAGCACGACGGTGTTCACGAACAGCCCGATCAGGCCCTCCAGCTCCGCCCGGTTGCGGTTGGCCACGGGCGTGCCGACCGGCACGTCGGTGGTGCGGGCGTAGCGGCCGAGCACGATGTGCAGGACGGCCAGCAGCGCCATGTAGAGCGTCGCGCCGTGCGAGCGGGCCAGCGCCCGGGTCGCGTCGGCCAGGTCGGCGGGGATGTCCCAGCGCACTCGGCCGGCATCCGAGGTGGCCGTGGCGGGGCGTGGCCGGTCGGCGGGCAGTTCGAGCACGGCCGGGGCGCCGCGCAGCTGTTCCTCCCACCAGCGCAGGCGGGTACGCAACGGCAGGCCACGTTCCCAGGCCGCGAAGTCGGCGTACTGGACGGGCAGGCGCGGGAGGTCGTAGCCGGCGTACCGGGCGGAGATCTCGCGCAGCAGCACGCCGTGCGACCAGGCGTCACCGCAGATGTGGTGCAGGGACAGCGCGAACACGTGGTCGTCGGGGGCCAGCCGCACGACCAGGGCCCGGAGGAGCGGTCCGTCGGCCAGGTCGAAGGGGCTCGCGAACTCCGCGCGTACCAGCTCACGGGCTTGCTCAAGGTCAGCGTCGAGGACCGGCACGTCGACCGGGAACGGGTCGAGGATCTTCTGCGCGGGGGTGTCGTCGCCGGCCGTGAAGACGGTTCGCAGCGACTCGTGCCGGCGCACCACCTCGGTCAGGGCGCTCGCGAGCCGGTGCGGGTCCAGCGGCCCTCGCAGGCGCTGCGCGAACGGGATCGTGTACGCGCTGCCGGCCGGGTCGAGCTGATCCAGGAACCACAGTCGGCGCTGCGCGAACGACAACGGCAGCGGCCCGTCGCGGCCCACCGGGCGGATCCCGGAGCCACCGCCCCGACGCAGCCGCCGCAGCCGGGCCGCGGCCGTTTCCTCCATGTCCCACCCCTTCAGGGCACGATTGCCTCGATCTCGACGAGCAGGTCCTCGCGAGCGATGTCGGTCTGCAGCACGCCCAGCCCGGCCGCCGGGGACAGGGCCGCCACGCACATGCGGCGCACCGGCTCCAGGTCCTCGCGGTGGCGGACGTATACCTTCACGGCGTCCAGGTCGGCCAGCGTGTGGCCCGCCGACAGGCCGTGCCGGGCCAGGTTGTCGCGGCCGATCACGGCGGCGATGTTCTCCAGGGCCACCCGGCACTGCGCGGCGACGTCGCCGCGGTGGGCGGTCTCGTGGCCGCGGATGCTCGCCGTCGCGGACACGTACAGCCGGCCGCCCAGGGCGGTCGCGCGGGCGAAGATGGGTGGCCGGGGTCCGTAGTCGGCCGGGTAGGCGTGCGCGGTGGCCATCCGCGGGTTGTCCAGGTTGACCCGGGTCCCGTCCCGTGCGGCCAGGAAGTAGCAGACGATGCCGCCGCCGTGGGTGCCGATGCCCGTCGCGGCCGGCATCGTAGCCGGGTCCACCCCGTTCGCGTGCACCGCCCGCGCCCGGCCCACGCAGAAGTCGCGGTAGGTCTCCAGGCCCTCGGCGTTCGGCGCGTTGATGTGGTTGATGTACGCCCAGAACCGGAACACCGTCGGATAGCCCTCGGCCCGCACCAGCGCGAACACCGCCGCGTACAGCCGCTCGGTGGCCTCCGCGTAGGTGCCGGCGGAGGGGATCCGGGCCGCGCCGAACAGGTGCTGCCCGTCGTGACCGAAGGCGATCCCGTCGCGGGCGCCGGTGCGCACCGGACCACGGGCGCGCCACACCTCGGCGAACTCCTGATCGGTATCGGTGGCGGTGTGCACGGCCAGCAGGGGATGCCCCTCGGTGAGGCACGGGTCGGCCTGCCGGACGGTGTGCTCGACGACGCCCAGGACGGGCGCGTCCACCGGGCGCGGCGCGCCAATCTTCTCGAATGTGCAGAACGGCGCGATAGCTGGCACCTGGCCCCCAATCGACGACACCGACGGATCCCCGATCACGAAACACGCCCCCGCTGGACGCCACCACCCCAGTTCCGCACCGGGCCGGGTCAGGGGGGTGGAGAGAGGCGTGGTCAGGGGGATGGTCAGGGGGGATCGGAGCCGATTCCCGGTGTCACGATCGGTTTTCCCGATGCGACGAGAGGTGTGTTCTGTGACGCCTGCGCACGACGTACGGCCGCTGCCCGAGTTGCTGCTCGACAATGCCGCGCGTCTGGGCGACAAGCCGGCGTACGCGGACGCGCGCCGTACCGTCGGGCACGCCGAGCTGGAGACACGCACCCGCCGGATCGCCGGGCACCTGGCCGGGGTCGCCGCCCGCGGTGACCGGGTCGCGCTGCTGCTCGGCAACCGCGTGGAGATGGTGGAGGGGTACCTGGCCGTGGCGCGCGCGGCGGCCGTCGCCGTACCGCTGAACCCGCAGGCCAGCGACGCCGAGCTGGCGCATTTCCTGACCGACAGCGAGGCCGTGGCCGTGCTCGCCGACGACGAGCACACCGAGCAGGTACGCCGCGTCGCGCCGGCCCTGCGACTGATCACGATCTCCGAGCTGGCGGCGCTGGCCGACACCGAACCCGACCGGCCGGCCCGGGACGACCTGGGCCTGGACGAGCTCGCGTGGATGCTCTACACCTCGGGCACCACGGGAGCGCCGAAGGGCGTGCTCTCCACCCTGGGCAGCGGGCTCTGGTCGGCGTACCACTGTGACGTCCCGGCGTTGGAGCTGACGTCCTCCGACGTGCTGCTGTGGCCGGCGCCGCTGTTCCACAGCCTCGCCCACCACCTGGCCGTGCTCGCCGCGACGGTGAGCGGTGCGACCGTGCGGATCATGAGTGGGTTCGCCGCCGACGAGGTGCTGCGGGAGCTGCGCGAGGAGGGCTGCACGCTGCTCGCCGGTGTGCCGACCATGTACCACTACCTGCTCGGGGCGGCCGGTGACGGCCAGGTCGAGGCGCCGGCGCTGCGCCGGGCCGTGGTCGCCGGTGCCGTTACCCCGGCGTCGCTGATCACCGCGTTCGGCCGGCGGTTCGGGGCGCCGCTGCTGGACACCTACGGGTGCACGGAGACGACCGGCTCGCTGACCATCAACCGGTTGGACGGCCCGAGCGTGCCCGGGTCGTGCGGCACCGCCGTGCCGGGCCTGGAGCTGCGCCTGGTCGACCCGCGTACCGGCGAGGACGTGCCCGACGGCGGCGAGGGCGAGATCTGGGCGTCGAGCCCCAGCCTCATGCTCGGCTACCACAGGCAGCCGGAAGCGACCGCCGAGGCGCTCTCCGACGGCTGGTACCGCACCGGGGACCTGGCCGTCCGCGCCGAGACCGGGCACTTCACGATCACCGGACGGGTCAAGGAACTGATCATCCGGGGCGGGGAGAACATCCACCCCCGGGAGATCGAGGCCGTGCTGACCGCCGTGCCCGGAGTGGCCGACGCGGCGGTCGCCAGCCGGTCCCACGCCGTGCTCGGCGAGGTGCCTGCCGCGTACGTGGTGAGCGACGCCGAGCTGGACCCGGCCGCGCTGTTCACCATCTGCCGGGAGCGGCTGTCGTCGTTCAAGGTGCCCGAGGAGGTCTATCGGGTCGCGGCCGTGCCCCGGACCCCGTCCGGCAAGATCAAGCGGCGCGAGCTGGTGGCGGGACCGGCCGAGCTGCTGGCCACGGCCGGTGGTGGCGAGACCCTGCTGCGTACGAGGTGGACGCCGGTCGACGTGCTCGACCCGGTGAGTCTCGACGGGCGGCTCGTCGTGCACGCCGACAGCGAGCCCGCCCTGGCGAGCCTGCTCGACGGGGACCGGCCGCTGGTCGTCGTCACGGCGTGGGCCGTGCGGACCTCCCCGGCGGAGCAGCCGTCCGAGGCCGCGGCCGCGGCCTGGGATCTCGTCACCGCTGCCCAGGCCCGGAATCCCGGCCGGCATGTGCTGGTCGACACCGACGGAGTGCCCGGCGGCCTCGGCGCGGCGCTCGCGACTGGCGAGCCGCAGGTGGCCATCCGCGAGGACGTGGTGCTGGTCCCGCGCCTGACGCCGACGGACGAGGAGCCCGGCACACCGCTGCGGCTCGACGGCACGGTGCTCGTCACGGGGACGCACACCGAGCGCGTCGCCCGGCACCTGAGCGCCCGGGGCGTCACCGTCACCGGCGACCCCGACGCCCGGCCGCTGCACGCGGTCGTGCACCTGGGCGGCACGAGCGGGCTGGCGGACCTGGCGGAGCGAACGGACAACCCGGACCGGGCCGCGTTCGTCGTGTGCGCCGAGGACACCCCGGCCACCGCCGACGCGCTCGTACGCCGGATCCCCGGCGGTGTGGCCGTCGGGCTCGGCCTGCCCGGGGTCGAAGCCGCCGTGCTGCTTCCCGAGGTGCTCGACCGGCTGGAGGCGGGCGGGTCCTACGTCGTGGCCCGCCGTAACTCGGCCGGGCTGCGAGCGCTGGCCACGGCCGGGCGACTGTCCGCCGCGTTCCGCGCGCTGGTGGACACCGGCGAGGCGCCCGATCCGGACGCGGCCGTGCGGCGGGATCTCGTCCGGCGGCTGGTCGCGCTGCCCCGCCGGGCCCGGGACCAGGCCCTCCTCGAACTGGTGCGGGACGCTCTGGCGGCCACGCTCGGCGCGGACACCGTCCCGGGCCCGCCCGACAGCGCGTTCCAGGAGCTCGGGTTCGACTCGCTGACCTCGGTGCAGCTGCGCAACCGCCTGGTGGCCGCGACCGGCGTACGGCTCAGCGCCACCGTCGTCTTCGACTTCCCCACGCCCCGGGCGCTCGCCCAGGAGCTGGGGCGGATCCTCATCGGCGCCGAGTCCGAGCCGGAGCCGGAGCGTGCCGGCACGCCCGGCCGGTCCGACGAGCCGCTGGCCATCGTCGGCATGGCCTGCCGGTTGCCCGGCGGGGTGGCTTCGGCCGAGGACCTGTGGCGGCTGGTCGTCGGCGGCGGTGACGCGATCGGCCCGTTCCCCGGCGACCGCGGCTGGGACGCCGACGGCCTGTACGACCCTGACCCGGACGCTCCGGGCAGCACGTACACCCGGTCGGGTGGCTTCTTGCCGGGCGCCGCCGACTTCGACGCGGCCTTCTTCGGCATCAGCCCGCGCGAGGCACAGGCGATGGACCCGCAGCACCGGCTGCTGCTGGAGACCTCGTGGGAGGCGTTCGAGCACGCGGGCATCGACCCGGGGAGCCTGCGCGGCCGGGACGTCGGGGTGTTCGCGGGGTTCAGCGGCCAGGACTACATCGCCGAGATGGGCGTGGGCCCCGCCGAGGCGGGCGGCTACCAGGTGACCGGCCGTGCCGCCAGCATTCTCTCCGGCCGCCTGTCCTACTTCTACGGGCTTGAGGGACCCGCGGTCACTGTCGACACCGCCTGCTCGTCCTCCCTGGTCGCCCTGCACCTGGCCGCCCAGTCGCTGCGCGACGGCGAATCGTCGCTGGCCCTGGTCGGCGGCGTCACCGTGATGTCCTCGCCGGGGCTGTTCCTGGAGTTCTCCCGGCAGCGCGGGCTCGCCCCGGACGGCCGCTGCAAGGCGTTCTCCGCCGACGCCGACGGGACCGGCTGGTCCGAGGGCGCCGGTGTGGTGCTGGTCGAACGACTCTCCGACGCCCGGCGCAACGGCCACCGCGTCCTGGCCGTGGTGCGCGGGTCGGCGGTCAACCAGGACGGCGCCTCGAACGGGCTCACCGCCCCCAACGGCCCTTCGCAGCAAGGCGTGATCCGGCAGGCACTGGCCAACTCCGGGCTGTCCGTCGCCGACGTCGACCTGGTCGAGGCGCACGGCACGGGCACCGCGCTGGGCGACCCGATCGAGGCTCAGGCGCTGCTGGCGACCTACGGCAGCCGGGCGGGCGGGGAACCCGTGCGGCTGGGGTCGCTGAAGTCGAACATCGGCCACACCCAGGCGGCCGCCGGCAGCGCGAGCCTGATCAAGGTGGTGCAGGCCATGCGGTACGGCGTCATGCCGCGAACGTTGCACGTCACAGAACCGTCCCCGCTGGTCGACTGGGCATCGGGCCGGGTCGAGCTGCTGACCGGTAACCGGCCGTGGACGGACGGGACCCGGCGTGCGGCGGTGTCCGCGTTCGGGATCAGCGGCACGAACGCGCACGTGATCGTGGAGGAGGCGCCGGCCGTGGAGGTTCCGGCCGCGGTGCCGTTCACTCCCGTGGTGTCCGGGCCCGTGCCCCTGGTGTTCTCCGCGAAGGACCCCGAGGCCCTCGCCGTGCTGCAAGCCCGTGCGGAGTCCGGTACGGACGTGGCCTTCGCCCTGGCCACGACGCGAGCGTTGCTGGACCACCGGGCGGTCCGCGTCGGCGACACCACCGTGACGGGAGTCGCCTCGGCCGATCCCGACGTGGTGTTTGTGTTTCCGGGTCAGGGGACGCAGTGGGCGGGGATGGGGCGTGCGTTGCTGGACGTGTCGCCGGTGTTCGCGGCGCGGATGAACGAGTGCGCCGACGCTTTGTCGCCCTACCTCGACCTCTGGGAGGCGATCGATGCCCCCGACCGGGTGGAGTGGTTGCAGCCGGCGTCGTGGGCGGTGATGGTGTCGCTGGCGGCGGTGTGGCAGGCGGCGGGTGTGCAGCCGTCCGCGGTGATCGGGCATTCGCAGGGTGAGATCGCGGCAGCCTGTGTCGCGGGTGCGGTGTCGCTGGCTGATGCGGCGAAGGTGGTGGCGCTGCGCAGTCAGGCGATTGCTTCGACGCTGGCGGGCAAGGGGGCGATGGCGTCGATTCCGTTGCCTGCCGACGGTATCGAGTTGCCTGACGGGGTGTGGGTGGCGGCGTTGAACGGGCCGTCCTCGACGGTCGTGGCGGGTGTGCCGGACGCGGTCGAAGGCGTCCGTGCTCGTTATGACGGGCGGCGGATCGCGGTGGACTACGCGTCGCACACCCCGCATGTCGAGGCGTTGCGCGGTGCGGTGGTGTCGGTGCCGTCGCAGGCACCGGTGATCCCGTGGCTGTCGACCGTGGACGGGGCATGGGTCACCGGTGCGCTGGACGATGAGTACTGGTTCCGGAATCTGCGGCAGCAGGTGCGGTTCGCGCCGGCGGCGGCGGGTTTCGACGACGCGGTGTTCATCGAGGTGAGTGCGAGGCCGGTGCTGATCCCCGCCCTCGACGACGCGGTCACCGTCCCCACCCTGCGGCGCGACGACGGCGGAGCCGACCGGATGCTGGCGTCACTGGCGCAGGCGTTCGTGGCCGGTGTGCCGGTGGACTGGACGACGATCATTCCGCCCGCGCCCTTCGTGGAACTACCCACCTATCCCTTCCAGGGGGAGCGCTACTGGATCGACGGCGTCCGCGCACGGCGGGGCGGGACGCTCGGCCATCCGCTGCTCGAGTTGCTGGTCACCGTTCCCGAGTCGGACACCGTCGTGCTGCTCGGGGAGGTTTCGCTCGGCGCGGCCCCCTGGCTCGCCGACCACGCGGTCGACGGCACCGTACTGCTGCCCGGAACGGCTCTGCTCGACCTCGCCGTGCGGGCCGGGGACGAGATCGGCTGTCCTGTGCTCGGCGAGCTGGTCATCGAGAACCCGCTGTCCGTCCCGGCGACGGGCAGCGTCGCCATCCGCATCACCGTCGACTCCCGCTCACGGACCGCCACCGTACACTCCGGCAGCGACGGCGCCTGGACCCGTCACGCGTCCGTGGTGTTCGCTGCCGACGCCGGGCCCGTGCCACCGCCGGTCAGGGTCCCCGGAAACGCGGCCGCGGTGGACGTCGCCGGGTTCTATCCGGGCCTGGCGGCCGCCGGG
This sequence comes from Streptomyces sp. NBC_00878, assembly GCF_026341515.1. Classification (NCBI taxonomy): domain Bacteria; kingdom Bacillati; phylum Actinomycetota; class Actinomycetes; order Kitasatosporales; family Streptomycetaceae; genus Streptomyces; species Streptomyces sp. NBC_00878. The sequence goes on from NZ_JAPEOK010000003.1 coordinate 115,262, forward strand.
TACGGATACGGGCCGTCGTTCCAGGGCCTGAGCCGGGCGTGGCGAACCGGCGACGACGTATACGCCGAGGTGGTCCTGCCGGTCGAGGCGGGCAGCTACGGGATCCATCCGGCCCTGACCGATGCCGTGCTGCACGCCGCCACCCTCTTCGCCACCTGGCCCGGCGGCGTGGAGTTGCCGTTCTCGTTCGCCGAGGTCCAGGTCCATGCCACCGGCGCCACCCGGCTGCTCGCCCGGATCAGCCGCACCGGGCAGGGCTTCACCGTGACCGCCGCCGACCCTGCCGGGCAACCCGTCCTCACGATCGGCGCCATCAGCACCCGCCCCTACACACCGCATGCCGCCGTGCCGCCGCACTCGGTCTTCCACCCCGCCTGGCGGCCCGTCCCGGTGCCGGACACCGCCGCCACCGAGGTGCGGGTGATCGACACTCCGGTGACCGGCGCGGACCCGGACGCCTGCCACACCGCCCTGCAAGCCCTGCTCGCCGACCTTCAGCGGATCCTCGCCGACGACGCCGACCCCCGGCCGGTCCTGGTCACCGCCGAGGCCGACGGCCCCGCGTGGGCCATGGCCGCCGTCGCCCAGAACGAGCACCCCGGCCGGTTCTGGCTCGCCGACACCGACCACACCCTGGCGCCCGAGGTCCTCGTCGCCGCCGCGGAACCCCAGCTGCGCTGCCGCGACAACCAGCTCAGTGCCCCACGGCTGCGGCCCGGCACCGACCCGGCCGCCCTCATGCCACCGGCGGCGGGGAACTGGCTTCTCGGCGCGACCAGCCCCGGCATCTTCGACGGCCTCACCCTCGCCCCGGCGCCCGACGAGCCGTGCCCGCCCGGACACGTCCGCGTCGCCGTACACGCCGCCGGGCTCAACTTCCGAGACGTCATGCTCGCCCTCGACCTCACCGCCCACGGCCAGCGGATGGGCAGCGAGGCCGCCGGGATCGTCACCGAGACCGGCCCGGACGTCACCGCCGTGTCCGTCGGCGACCGCGTCCACGGGCTGTTCAGCGGTGCCTTCTCCCCGTCGGCCGTGACCGACGCGCGGCTCGTGCACCGCGTTCCCAGCCACTGGAGCTACGACACAGCGGCGTCGGTGCCGATCGTGTTCGCCACTGCCTACTACGCCCTGACCGACCTCGCGCGACTGGAGCCGGGGCAGCGGATCCTCGTCCACGCCGCCACCGGCGGCGTCGGCATGGCAGCCGTCCAGCTCGCCCGCCACTACGGCGCCGACGTCTACACCACCGCGAGCCCGGCCAAGTGGGACACGCTGCGGGCGATGGGCATCCCCGACGACCACATCGCCTCGTCCCGCGACGCGTCGTTCCGGGACACGTTTCCGCAGGTCGACGTCGTCCTGAACTCCCTGACCGGGGAGCTTCTCGACGCGTCGACGGAGCTGCTCAGGCCTGGCGGCAGGTTCCTGGAGATGGGCAAGACCGACATCCGCGACGCCGCCGACGCCTTCGACCTCATCGACGCCGGACCGGACCGACTGCACACCATCCTCGCCGAGCTGCACCGGCTGTTCGCCGACGGTGTGCTCACGCCGCTGCCGCTCACCCACTTCGACGTACGGCAGGCCCGCGCCGCCTACACCCACATGAGCCAGGCCCGCCACACCGGAAAGATCGTCCTCACCGTCCCCCAGCCCCTGAACGCCGGCGACAAGGTGCTGATCACTGGCGGGTCCGGAACCCTCGCCGGCATTCTCGCCCGGCATCTGACCGAGGCCCACGGCGTCCGCGACATTCTGCTGCTGTCCCGCAGCGGCGTCGTACCCGAGGGCGTCGAGGCGACGGGAATCGCCTGCGATCTCACCGACGCCACCGGCCTCGCACGCGTCCTCGACCGGCATCGCGACATCACCGCGATCTTCCACACCGCCGGCGTCCTGCACGATGCGACCATCCAGGCTCTCACCGCCGACGGCCTGACCGCCGCCCTCGGTCCGAAGGTGTACGGAACACACAACCTGCACCTGTTCGCCGCGGCCCTGCCGAACCTCAAGACCATCACCCACTACAGCAGCGCCGCCACCACCCTCGGCAACCCCGGGCAGGGCAACTACGCCGCCGCCAACGGCTACCTCACCCAACAGACGCGCCGGCATCCGCGTACCCGGGTCCTGCACTGGGGGCTGTGGAGCGACACCAGCATGATGACCGCGGGGCTCGACGCAGCAGATCACCAGCGGATCGCACGCCAGGGTTCCCGCCCCCTTACGGCCGTGGAGGGCATGGCGCTCCTCGACCATGCCTACGCCGTGGCGGACCCGGCTCTGATCCTGATGCCGATCGACGCGAAGGGCGAGGTGCCGCCGCTGCTGCGCGAGCTGGCGAACGGAGGTCCGCGCCGGGCGGTCGCCGACACGGCAGCGTCCGCCGCGCCGCCGCGCACGCTCGACGAGGTGCTCGCGGTCGTGCTCGACAGCACCGCCACGGTCCTCGGGCACGCCGAGGCCGCCGCGATCGCCTCGGACCGGTCGTTCAAGGACCTCGGCTTCGACTCGCTGGCCGCCGTCCAGCTGCGCAACCACCTGCTCACGGCCACCGGGGTACGGCTGAGCGCCACGGCGGTGTTCGACTTCCCGACGCCGGTCGTGCTCGCCGCCGAGGTGCATCGGGAGTTGCGGGGCGCGGCGCCGGTCGTCGCCGAGGTGGCGGCGCCGGCGCGTACCGAGGAACCGATCGCCATCGTGGGCATGGCCTGCCGGCTGCCGGGTGACGTGTCTTCGCCCGAGCAGCTCTGGCAACTCGTGGTCGAGTCCGGCCGGGACGCCGTCGGGCCGTTCCCGGTCGACCGCGGCTGGGACACGGACGCAATCTTCGATCCCGACCCCGACGCGGTCGGCAAGTCCTACGTGCGCGAGTCGGCGGCTTCCTCACCGGCGTGGCCGACTTCGACGCGGAGTTCTTCGGCATCAGCCCCCGCGAGGCGCTCGCGATGGACCCGCAGCAGCGGCTGCTGCTGGAGGTGTCGTGGGAGGCGTTCGAGCGGGCGGGCATCGCGCCGGACTCGCTGCGCGGCTCGGACACCGGCGTGTTCGTCGGCACCTACGGCCAGGGCTACGGGGACCTCGCCGCGGACGGTGACGCCGAGGGATACGTCGGCATCGGCAACTCGGGCAGTGTCGTGTCGGGGCGGGTGTCGTACTTCTTCGGGCTGGAGGGTCCGGCCGTCACGGTGGACACGGCGTGCTCGTCGTCGCTGGTGGCGTTGCATCAGGCCGCGCAGGCTCTGCGGCTGGGGGAGTGCTCGCTGGCCGTGGTCGGCGGCGTCACCGTCATGGCTTCGCCGTTGATGTTCCAGGAGTTCTCCCGGCAGCGGGCGCTGTCGCCCGACGGCCGGTGCAAGGCCTTCGCCGAGGGCGCGGACGGCACGGGCTGGGGCGAGGGCGTCGGTGTTCTGGTGGTGGAGCGTCTGTCGGATGCCCAGCGTCTTGGGCACACGGTTTTGGCGACGGTTCGTGGTTCGGCGGTGAACCAGGATGGTGCGTCGAACGGTTTGACGGCGCCGAACGGTCCGTCGCAGCAGCGGGTGATCCGTGCTGCTCTGGCGAGTGCCGGGCTGACCTATGACGACGTGGACCTGGTGGAGGGGCATGGGACGGGTACGGCGCTGGGTGATCCGATCGAGGCGCAGGCGTTGCTTGCCACCTATGGGTCGTCGCCGTCGCCGGTCCGGCTGGGGTCGTTGAAGTCGAATATCGGTCATACGCAGGCTGCTGCCGGTGTGGCCGGGGTGATCAAGATGGTGGAGGCCATGCGGCGACGGGTGATGCCGCGGACCCTGCATGCCGAGGAGCCGTCGTCCCATGTGGACTGGTCGGCCGGATCGGTGGAGCTGGTGACAGCCAACCGCCTCTGGGATGAGGACGGTCGGCCGCGGCGGTCGGCGGTGTCGTCGTTCGGGATCAGTGGTACGAACGCGCACGTGATTCTGGAGGAGGTTTCCGGCCCGCTGCGTGTGCTGGCCGAGGGGTGGGCGCCGCTGTTGTTGTCGGCGCGGACCGCACCGGCTTTGGCTGAGTTCGAGTTGCGGGTTTCGGGGTTGCCGCAGGTCGGTGATGTGGCGGTGACTCTGGCGGGGCGTGCGGTGTTCGATCATCGTGCGGTGGTGCTGGGTGATGTGGTGGTGCGTGGCCGGGTGTCGGGCGGGCCGTTGGTGTTCGTGTTCGCCGGGCAGGGTGCGCAGCGGGCGGAGATGGCGGCGGAGCTGGCTGCTGAGTTCCCGGTGTTCGCGGAGATGTATGCGCGGGTCTGGTCGTTGCTGGATGTGGATGAGGGCCTGAGTGTTGATGACACTGGTTTGGCGCAGCCGGCGTTGTTCGCGTATGAGGTGGCGTTGGCGCATCTTCTGGGTGTGCGTCCGGATGCGGTGATCGGGCATTCGGTGGGTGAGTTTGCCGCTGCTTATGTCGCTGGTGTGGTGTCGCTGGAGGATGCGTGCCGGTTGGTGTCGGCGCGGGCGCGGCTGATGCAGGCGTTGCCGGCCGGCGGTGTGATGGTGTCGGTGCGGGTCTCGGAGGAGATGGCCCGGGCGGTTCTGCGTGAGGGTGTGGAGATCGCTGCGGTGAACGGCCCGCAGGCTGTTGTGCTTTCCGGCGACGAGGGGCCGGTGTTGGAGGTTGCTGCCGGGTTGGGGGAGTTCCGGCGGTTGCGGACCAGTCATGCGTTCCATTCGGCGCGGATGGAGCCGGTGCTGGAGGACTTTGCGGCGGTGGCGGCGACGGTCGAGTTCGGTGAGTCGCGGGTCGGGTTGTCGTTTGTGCCGTCGGCGGAGTATTTCGTGCGGCAGGTGCGTGAGACGGTGCGTTT